>CAZSPA010000051.1:0-1879 GCA_964608685.1 uncultured Candidatus Saccharibacteria bacterium | reverse complement strand
TTTGCGCGAACCCCGCGCGCAAATTAACCGTCTCCGCGTACAAGCTATAAGGAGAAACGGTGAACAATAACAAAAATAAAGATATCGCGAATTTCAGAAAGAACCTCATTTGCGCGAACTTCATGTTCTTATTGTATAACGTATTGCGGTTAAGAACTCGCTAGAGTAAAGAAAAGGGCTGGCCGTTTTGTGCATTGTCATTCTAACGTTTTGCAAAACATTAGAATGACAAATAGCAACACGCGACGCGCTACATCGATCGGTCAATCGAAATATCCTCGTAGGATTTCTTGTCGCCGATTGGTTCTATGTGAACGAGTACCGTAACGCCGGGTATTTCATCGCGAATATTTTTTTCAACTTTTTCAGCGAGGTCGTGGCCCTTTTGGACAGACCATGTTCCGGGTACAAGGAGATGAAACGAGACGAATCTCCGAACTCCTGATTGCCGCGTCAAGAGGCCGTGATATTGAATATGCTGGTCCGTATGCCTTTCCAAAATAAACCGTATTTTATCCCTCTCTTCCTGCGCTATTGCCGTGTCCATAAATCCAGAGGCAGAGCGTTTTATCAGTTGGTACCCCGTGAAGACAATATTGACTGCAATCAGCAGAGCTATTATCGGGTCTAGCATCGTGATGCCCGTTACAGAGACAATCCCGACCCCCACGATGACGCCGACTGATGTCCAAACATCCGTGAACAAGTGATGCGCGTCCGCTTCGAGCGCGATTGAACGATATTTCTTTCCCGCGGAGAGAAGCTGTCGAGCGATTGCAAAATTAATTACCGAGGCAATGGTTGCAACGATGAGACCGATATTAACCTGCTCAATTTCTTTCGGGTTAATCAAGCGCTCCACGGCGGCATAACCGATTACAGCCGCGGCAATAATAATCAAAACGCCCTCGATAATGCTGGAAAAGTATTCCGCCTTCCCGTGTCCGTAAGAATGTTCCTCGTCCGGCGGCTTCTGCGCTATTGTAAGCGCAACTAGCGCGATAACGGCGGCGACAAGATTTACTACCGACTCCAAAGCGTCGGAAAGCAATCCCACCGAGTCGGTCAGATAATAGGCGAGTGCTTTAAGAGCGATCGTAACAACCGCGCCCGCGATTGAAAGCCACGCAAAACGGGTTAGAGAATTGCTGTTCATGTGTTCCTATATTGTATAACACTTCGCTTTGTGCGATATACCTAATATATGAACTTGAAAACGCTCAACCGATGCATTGTTACTTGCGGCTGTCCATAACCGCCCGATTTTTTTTCGCGTATTTTTCACTTATGAAATCTTGCCATTCCCGACGCATGATGCTTCCTGTAACATTCCATTTTGTGTAAATCGCAAGGTGATCGTCCGGAATGGGCGACTTCGCTCGAACAAAATGTCTGATGGTATTCTGGCAAGTTTCCGCCCAAGCCCTTGCCTCAGCTCTATTGAATTCTTCAGGCGTTGTCTTGCTTGTGAACGGAGAGTCATACGCCAAGTGGTCCAATTCATGCATTACGTCAATTACAAGTGAATTGCCTACGACCTCCTGGATCAGTAAAGCGGACACCTTTGCCTTTTTTGCACTTGCTATGAAATCCAGATACGCCGGAACAATTATATAAACTCTTGGCACACCCTTCTCGACTGTATTTCCGGCCGATACGCCAGGAACAATGATGATATCCTTAGGCACTCCGTACTTGACTATCTTTTCAGACGTTATTCCTGTCTTTGCTACGAAATAATATGCATTAGTGTAGTCCATCGTTGGATATTGGCCATACTTCTTGTTAATGGCGGTTTTCAGATCTTTGGACCGATCATTGATCCTCGGCATTGAGTGCCGCTCCTTGAAGAGTGTTTCATCCAATACTCGCAGATACT
>CAZSPA010000050.1:0-5559 GCA_964608685.1 uncultured Candidatus Saccharibacteria bacterium | reverse complement strand
CGCCGGTAATCAGAATGTGGGCGGACTGCTGGCGAGACCCGCCGGCAACCGGCGGATCGTGCCCAATTGGATGGAGAACATGAGTATGGAAACCTCGCTGGAAAAAGGAGCTCTGCGAAATGTGATTTTGCTTATTGCGCTCGCTTCTGCATTCATAGTGCTTGCAATGCCGTCGCGCGCGCATGCTGTATTTGATACGCGCTCCTGTGGAGACGGATGGCACTTGGTTGTAAATGACGAAGGAAGAACCGTGTGCAGAAATGATGTCCCAAATTCTTCCGCAAGAGATAAGCGGGCAGTCGATTTTGATAATTCTCAAGATCCTAGTGCTCCTTTCCCGACATGCTCCAGTGGCAATCCTAAGGTTACCTCTTATTACGGCGAAACGCCTCGGATAACATGCGTAAACGCAGACGGCTCTCCAGCGGTTACAACTGGCCCGCTTGGAACGACTAGGGTTGCGCCAACCCCTGCCCCTAAGGAAGAACGCCTCATATGCGACAACGCCTGGAAGCTTTTTAATTTCCGGTGCTGGGGGTTAATGATTAGCGTGATAATCAGTACGCTTCTTATAACGCTTTCCGCGTGGTTTCTTGCCATTGCCGGAGTGCTTTTCAACTGGTCGCTACTGCATACTGTGATTTTATTCAAGGCCTCGATATTCGACTCAATAAGCCCGATTATAAACACGTGGTGGGGAGTATTTCGCGACCTGTCAAACATCGTGATTATAGGAATGTTTGTATTTACCGCAATCTCAATAATTCTGGGCCTTAAAGAGTTTAATCAGAAAAGGAGGGTCGCAACGATTCTCGTTATAGCGGTTCTCATTAATTTCTCCCTGCTTTTTACGAAAATGATAATAGATGCTTCTAATTTTACCGCCGCACAATTTTATGCTTCGGCTGGCGGCAAGACAGTCTCGGAGGCCATCTCTGCGGCACAAGCGCCAAATTCAACCGTTTCGGGTACCGTTTCAGGCGTTGACATTACAAGCGGGTACGCGCAAAGCGGAATAGCTGGAGAATTTGTAAAGGTTCTGGGTACTCTTAGCACCGCGGAGACATTTGGCGCGCTGAAAGCTACTGGAGAAAAAGCCGACCAGTGGTGGCTGCCGTTTGTGCATGGCATTTTCTCAACGGTATTCCTGTTGGGAGCTACTATCGTTCTGTTTTACGGTTCATTTCTCCTAATTTCTCGCGCGGTGCTCTTGATATTCCTAATGCTTACGTCTGCACTCGCGTTTGCTTCGCATCTTATCCCAAAGATATCAGAAGGAGTCGGATGGAAAGCATGGTGGCAGTCTCTTTTAGGAAGCGCTATTCTCGCTCCCATCCTCATGATTTTTCTCTACGTTACTATCGCCATCGCCCAACAACTAACGACCAATACAGATGGAACTCCAAGGGGAACTCTCGGGAATTTGCTTTCCGCAACCGCGACAAATGCCGATATAAAAACACTGTTTAACTATGCCCTGATTCTCGGCCTGCTCTTTGCATCCTTCAAGCTTGCGAGTAAATTTTCATCGACAATCGGCGGATTTGACTTCGCCGGAAGGGCCATTGGCGCGCTTACTCTTGCGCCGCTGGCGCTCGGTTCCCGCTTTATAGGGGCGCCTTTGGGGCGGCGACTCCTCGGCAAAGGCGCGGCGGAAGAGTCGCTCGGACTCGGCCAGGCAATCAAGGCAGAAAGCTTGAGAGCGGCAAAGGCGCGTCTCGCGAATAAACCCTATACCGGCCCATTGACATCGCTCATAAAACAAAAGGCGAAGGCGGACGCGCGCGCCGGGAGAACTTACGACATAATGAACACGAGACCGGCCCAAGCCCTTAGCAAAGCGGCTCTGCCGGGCTTCCTTGCGGGCGCCTTCGCCGGAACAGCGAAGACCAGTTACGCCGACACAGCCCAGGCAAAGGCTAAAAAGGCGGCAGAGATAGCGTCCGCGCTGGGCATTTCGAAAGAGGACGCGCGCATAGCGGCGGCGGAAGAAGCAAGGGATATGCGAAAGGAACGAGACTTGCTGAAGGAGCAAATTAAAGTTCAGCGCGACACGGCGGCGAAAATCCTTGAGCGCCTGGGACAAGTTGCCGAGGGAACGAAGCAGAACGAAGGCCTGGGCGCAAAGTACGCCGACGCAAAAGAAAATCTCAATATCGCGGCGGAGCGAAAAACCGACATTAAAAAAGAACAGGCAAAAGAAATTGAGCAGCTCGAGAGCGGGGGCGCATCAAGAGAGTCAGTCGCGGCTAAACAAACGGAGCACTTGGAAGCCATCAAAACTCAAGACGAGCGCATTAAGCAGGCGCGCTCCACGCTCAAGACAATCGAAGACCGGATTGAAGAAATCGATGCGCCGGTCAAAGCCAAAGCAGACGAGATAAAAGGGTTCGACAACGACATGAAAAAGCTGGATGAAGATTTAAGCGAGGCCATTAAGAACCGCACGCAGGAGTTGCTGGAAAACGCGAGTAAAAACGCGCAGGATGTCGCTGAACAAATCGCCGGCAAAGGCCATGGCGACGATTACACCGTGCAACTCGCCCGCGGACTTACAAAAAAGAGAATAGGCGTGAAAGACCTCATCGCGAGAAGGCAGGCCGAGGACGAGGAGCTTCAATCCGCCGGAGTGTCTGGGCGATCGCCAGTTCGGCCGGCGACATCTACTCCTCCGAGCCCGCACGACGCGCCCCCCGCGCACTAAAGAAGTTGTTATGAGCAAAGCGAATTACAAATTCTTTACCCAGCACCTTTCGCGAAAGGTGCTGGGTGTAAGTTGTTTCTAAGCTTGATTACTCGTATATGATTTACAATCACATCGTGTCGTCACTCGGAAATCACAAAAGTAAACTTTTGCGTTAATCCTCATTAGACACGAAAAGAAAAACTAACATGGACCCAGATATAAAAGAGTTGGAGATTCAGCTGAATGAACGCTTTGCGCAGTTGCCGAAAGTCGTGCAGAACGCAATAACATCCGCAGGCGTGGGAAAGCGCCTTCGCGAGCTGGCAGATACATATAAACTGCATCTCGACCAGTGGCAAACGCTGGAGAACGAGGTTATGCTCACTCTCCTTGGTTTTCAGAAGACCGAAAACTTGGAAGAAAATCTAAAAAAGGAGGTGGGAATTCCCGCAGAGACGGCCAGCGCTCTTGTGAGCAACATCGCCGAAATGGTCTTTCATCCGATTCGCAAAGAACTCGAGCGCGGCCTTGAAAGCCCTTTAGAGAAAGAAGAGAGAATAAACAATACGAAGCCGGTAGAACAAAAGCCGGTAGCCGGCCTGCCTGCCGACCTGCCCGCGCGCAACGCGGAAGCCGGAGCATCGGCGCAGGCAGGCAGCCCGCAGCCGGTAGCCGGCGAGCCTATACTGAATACCGAATACCAAATACCGAATACTGTTCCCGCGCAGGCAATAATTGATAACCTTCCCCCCCGTCCGGTGGAACCCAAAGCCCCAGTGCCGGCGCCAGTCGCTTCTACTCCTCCGCCTGCTCCGCCAATAGAGAAATCTATCCGCGCGCCCATATCATCGGCGTACACTTCTCAAGCGCCAAGCCACGAGCGCAAAGTAGTGGAAGGGGATCCGTATCGCGAAGCGATAGGATAGCCGGAAGCCTGTAGCTTGTAGCCTGTAGCCATACATGCAGACTCACGAAAATCTCCTAGTTTGGAACAAGTCGGTAGCTTTATCTTTATCCATTTACAAGGTTACCGAAAACTTTCCCCCAAGAGAAATGTATGGCTTGAGTTCGCAGATGCGCCGAGCGACGGGTTCTATACCATCGAACATTGCGGAGGGGAGAAGACGCGGGACAGGTGCCGATTAGCGGCACTTTCTCCAGATGGCCCATGGCTCTCTAGCAGAACTTGAAACACAGCTGTTCATCAGCAGAAAATTATTACTCTGCGGAGAAATAGAATTTAACGTAATCAAATCACAGATAACCGAAACCAGTAAAATGTTGCATGGTATGATAAAGAAGCTTGCATGAGCTGATACTTGTCGCATTGCTACTGGCTACAAGCTACTGGCTACAAGCTAATTCATATGCAATTCCAAGTTCCGCAGTTTATTGAAGTCGAAGACAAAATTTTCGGCCCTCTCACTTTTAAGCAGTTCGTTTACGTTGCCGGAGGCGCCGGCGCGTGCTATGTACTTTGGCGGATTCTTCCGGTATATATCGCGACACCGCTCATTTTGGGAACCGGCGGACTGGCCGCCGCCCTTGCATTCTTTCAGTACAATGGCCGGCCTTTCATAAACGCTCTCGAGCATGGATTTTATTACCTTATCAAATCCAAACTTTATCTCTGGAGCAATAAAGTATCCCAGGAACACCGCGAGAAAGTGGATGGGGGGAAGGGCGTGGTGCCAAGCAAGGTTCCGGCGTATGTCCCAAAATTATCCGGAAACAAGCTTCACGAACTCGCGTGGAGTCTTGACATTAAGGAGCGCATCGCCGCCGGCGTCGCGGGCGAGGACGAGATGGGGCGCGACTCGGTGATTTACAAAAATAAGGAGTGAAACGACTATATTTTTGTTAACCCAGCTTCAATTTTGAAACTTACAAAAATATGCAAAACTATCGAGGCCAGTCACAGACAGAACTTATCGGCAGGTCATGCTGGAGCTCAAAATTGGGGCTGGGTGTAAGATTTTCTAAGCTCATTTCATTCGCTAACAAAATCTAACATATGCCAAACCTTAAAAGCAGCGCTCCTAGCAGCAAGTCCACTCAAGAATTCGTACCCGTGCGCGAAGTGCGCGATGGGATTGTGGTTCTGAAGGATGGCGGGTTGCGCGCCATTCTATTGGCTTCTTCTATAAACTTTGCGCTTAAGTCGGATGACGAGCAGACGGCATTTATTTCTCAATTTCAGGATTTTCTCAATTCACTCGACTTTTCCGTTCAGATTTTCGTCGAATCGCGGATGCTGGATATTCGACCCTACGTTGCAACCCTTGAGGCGGCCTTCAAGGAACAGCTCGATGACTTGATGCGAGTTCAGATTCGCGAATACATCGAATTTATAAGAAGCTTCACGGAGTCGGCAAACATCATGACTAAAAACTTCTTTATTGTCGTGCCGTTTTCGCCGGCGATAATTGGCGGCGCGAGCAGGCCCTCGTCAATCTTCCCATGGGGTAAAAAGAAAAAAAGCGCGAGCGAAGAAGAAAGTCGAACTTTTGGGGAGCAAGTATCCCAGCTAGAGCAGCGCATATCCATAGTCCAGCAAGGGTTGGTGCGGACAGGCGTGCGCACCGTACAGCTTGGAACCGAGGAGGCGATAGAGCTTATGTACAAATTATTCAACCCGGGCGAGGAGGGGAAGCCGATGGTATTGGAACAGCCCGTAGCCGGAAGCCGGTAGCCCGTAGCTAGCAGCCAGAAAAATCACATGCAAAGACGCGATACAATAATCAGTATGGCTACGGGCTACAAGCTACTGGCTACAGGCTCTTTCGCTACAAGCTACAAGCTACAAGCTACCGGCTAATCTCTATGTCTTTCCTCGACTTATTAAAAAAGAAAGATACTAGCGTTTCGACCGC
>CAZSPA010000049.1:4034-5560 GCA_964608685.1 uncultured Candidatus Saccharibacteria bacterium | reverse complement strand
CGCTATCGCGATGGCGGAACAGTCCGATATGTGCACTCCCTAAACAACACCGCGCTCGCTATGCCTCGGATTCTCACCCAGATTGTGGAGAACTATCAGCGCGCGGACGGCGCAATTAATGTGCCGGAAGTACTGCGAGGTTATATGGACAAAGAGGTAATGGGAAAACCCTCTAACTAGAAGCTTGGATGTGGCAAAATAGAAAAGATGTCAAAATCAGTTCGGGGGCGAGGGGTGATTGACTTGCGAAAACGGCGGCCGGGAATCCGCCACTTTACGCGCGAAATTCCATTCCGGCGTGAGAGGGAACCACTACGCGCGCGCAGGCAGAAGCTGCGCGCGCTCGCTGTGTTCGCACTTTTAGTTATTTTAGCCGGCTCTCTTTACGGCTTAAGCCAGCTTTCATACTCGCCGAAATTACTTATCAATAATGTTTCCGTCGTCGGCGCCGAAGATGTTCCGCCAAAAGTCGTTCGCGCGTATGTCGAAACTAAACTGAACGATGGAACAAACCCGATTCTTTCTCGGCAAAATATTCTTTTATATCCTCGCGCATTTCTCGAGCAGAGCATAATAAAATATTTCCCGCGTATCAAAGGAGCGAGCATATCTCGTGAGAGCATGCTTGCGCAAGCGATTATTGTATCTGTTGAGGAAAGACAGCCGTTCGCGCTTTGGTGCAAAGAAATAGGCAATAGGCATCCGCCAGCTGGCGGAGGCAATGGGAATCAGACTGCGGAAAAAGAGTGTTTTGATATGGACGATACGGGATTTATTTATGCTACCGCTCTGCCTTTGTCTGGAAAGGCATACATGATATTTGGTGGCGGCCTGCCTGCCATGCCTTCGCACGCAGGGCAGGCAGGTCTTGTCGAGAGCACTTCGCCAATTACGGAAACATTTTTACCGGAGAATTTTGGGGGAGTGTTGGAACTGATAAAGAACCTGCGACAGGCGGGATTTGCCCCTCAAGGAGCCATTGTAGAAAATGAAAAGGATTTTTCTGTGCAATTTGACGAGGGATTTGTGATGCACGCACTGTTCAATGAAGACGCGAATACATTGGTGCGAAATCTTCAGCTAGCTCTTTCATCCGACCCTCTGCGCGGCAAAGTGAATAAACTAGAATATATAGACCTTCGATTCGGCAACCGGGTTTACTATAAGAATAAAAGCTTGTAGCCGGTAGCTTGCAGCCTGTAGCCATTCAAATGCAGAAGATGGTTTCTTTCTGGCTACTAGCAGCTGGCTGCAAGCTACGAACTATGCATGTGATATTGTGCTCGGCATGGAAGATTTTTGGAGCAAACTACCGAAGCCGTTTTTCGCTCATGCACAAAAGTGGTGGTGCTGACGTGTTCTGAAGGTAACGTGCATCGCGTCTTTGCGAGCGGAGCGAAGCAATCCAGAGTTTTGCCACATGTCGCTCCGATTGCTTCGTCGCCTTCGGCTCCTCGCAAAGACGCGAGCGTGGCCACCTATGATCCATGTTATCCTGCCCACGATGATTGATTTTTGGACCAAGC
>CAZSPA010000049.1:0-4024 GCA_964608685.1 uncultured Candidatus Saccharibacteria bacterium | reverse complement strand
AGCTACGAACTATGCATGTGATATTGTGCTCGGCATGGAAGATTTTTGGACCAAGCTACGCAGACCGTTTTTCGCACTCGCTCCCTTGGAGGATGTGACGGATGCCGCATTCCGGCGGCTAATTGCGCGCTATGGTAAGCCGGATGTGATGTTTACGGAATTTACTTCGGCAGACGGGCTTTTTTTCGCGAACGATTCAGGTCAGGCGAAATTGCGCGCCAAACTCGTCTTTTCTGAATCAGAGAGGCCAATAGTTGCGCAACTTTTTACTTCATCGCCGGAGCGCATGGCGAAAGCCGCCGAAACTGTTGCAACGCTCGGCTTTGACGGAACAGACATCAATATGGGATGCCCGGATAGGGCAGTCGAGAAATCTGGATGTGGCGCAGCTCTGATAAAAAATCCGAAACTTGCTCGGGAACTCATTCGTTCTGCCGAACAGGCAGGATTATCGATTTCTGTGAAAACGCGAATTGGGTACGCGGAAGACGAACTCGATACCTGGCTTCCGGAATTGCTCGCGGAAAATCTTTCCGCCGTTACGATTCACGCGCGAACGCGCAAAGAACTCTCGGACGTGCCGGCGAGATGGGATGGAATCGCGCACGCGGTAAAAATCCGCGACTCTCTAGCATCCAAGACTCTCATAATCGGCAACGGGGACGTACGCGACCTCGCAGAAGCGCGCGAAAGAGCAGAAGAAACGGGAGCCGACGGCGTCATGCTAGGCCGAGCGATTTCGGCAACCCGTTCCTATTCTCAAATTCTCAAGAATTTGAGAATAGTCGCGGGGCGAAATTGGAGGCGCTTTCGGAGCATCTGGAACTTTTTGAAGAACTACTCTCAAAGACGGCAAACTACGCGGGCATGAAAAAGCACTTCGCTTCGTACATTAGGGGATGGTCTGGCGCCAAAGAACTTCGGATGAAGCTCATGGAAACTAATTCCGTTGCAGAGGCGTTATCAATTTTGGATAAATCCCGATACTTAGTTATATAACTAAGTATCGGGATTGGAAGATTTTGCGGCAGACGGCAGACAATCTTAGGCGGTGTATAATCAGGTTTATGGCGAAAGTTACTGAAAGCCGGCACGCGACTTTATACCGCGCTTACAGGCCGCAGGCATGGGGCGAGGTTTTGGGGCAAGAGCATGTCGTCCGCGTGCTTGAGGCCTCCATAAAACACAAGAAAATCGCGCACGCGTATCTTTTTTCCGGCGGGAGGGGAACTGGGAAGACGAGCGTGGCGCGGATTCTCGCGCGGGAACTCGGCGTAACGCGAAATGATATTTACGAAATAGACGCGGCTTCCAACACCGGCGTTGACGACATACGCGAATTGCGAGAGGGCGCGCATGTCCTTCCGCTCGAGTCTCCGTACAAAGTCTACATCGTGGACGAAGCGCACATGCTTTCTCGCAACGCGTGGAACGCGTTTCTGAAGACCTTGGAGGAGCCGCCGGCGCACGTGATTTTCGTATTGGCGACGACGGAGCGCGACAAAGTACCGGAGACCGTGCAATCCCGCTGCGAAGTATACGCGTTCAAAAAGCCGACTCGCGAAATTCTTTCGCAATCGATTTCCGATGTTGCGAAAAAGGAAGGATATTCAATTGAACGCCCCGCGTCCGAGCTTATCGCGCTTCTTGCCGAGGGCTCGTTCCGCGACGCGCTCGGCATTTTGCAGAAAGTGCTTGCGGTCACGAAAGATTCCAAAATCGATGCCGAAGAAGTTGAAATAGTGTCAGGCGCTCCGCGCGCGGAGCTTATCCGGGAACTGCTTGCGGCGCTTGCAAAAAAAGACGGCTCCGCGGCGCTCGGCGCGATTGAGATATCCGTCACGGAAAACATGGACCCGCGGGTGCTGGCGAAACTCCTCATTCATCGCATGCGGGTCGTTCTTCTTTTGCGGCTCGCGCCCGATGTCGCGGCATCGCTTGCAAATGAGTTCGGCGAAGCCGACATGGAGCTCGCCGAAAAATTATCAAAAGAGCCTGGCGTGAACTCGGGCACGTTACGCGCGCTTCTGGACGCTCACGCGCAAATGGCGTATTCCGCCGTCCCGCATCTTCCTCTTGAACTCGCGGTGATTGATGTTTGTCAGAAAGAACAGCCCTGATGTCCGCGTGTTTCCGATGCCGAAAGCGCGGAAGTAATAATATTCTTGGTATATTTTGCTGGGGGACTTGGAATCGGACCAAGATTAACTGCTTCAAAGGCAGCCGTCCTACCGTTAGACGATCCCCCAATGTCGTACACTTTAACCCAAATTATGTACTTTATCTATAACGTAATACATTAAGTTTGCTATAGTAGAGGGATGACTCGGAACCCATATATCAATGCGATTTGCGCGGGGCTATATATAGTATTCATTGTACTTCTCATCTTCTACGGCCCCACCTTCGTCAGAGATAAACCCGACACTATCCTCGCGCCGATATCCATGCTCTCCCTGCTCGTTCTTTCGGTCGCATTCATGGGCTATGCCTTCTGCTATCAACCTATCCTCGTATACGTTGAGGGGCAAAAGCGCGAAGCGTTGGAGCTTTTCACAAAGACCCTAGTGGCCTTCGCCTTCATTACAGCTATCATTGTTACCATCGCCTTTGCCGCATGGTGAATAAAGAGCTCGCCGGCGGGGTGGTACATAAAATGCCGGAAGAGTTGAAACCGCCGCCCCTGATGTTTTTCAATCTCGCCCTATAATTAAAGTTCCAACATCAGCCCAGACCCTACAGAAGGTCCAACGTCGTACTAGACATCCAGAAAATGTTCAATATAAAAGATAATAAAAGAATCGAGAAATTAGTTCTTGAACGATACGTTGAACTGGCAGGGCTGGTGCGCGACGGACAAATGGTCAACAAAGATAAGGAAAGTAGGGCACGGCAATATGTCGTGGAAAAAGAGAAATTCACTGAACGGATACTTGAGGAAAGTAGAACTCGAGACAACGCTAAGTACGGGGAGTTTATCCTTCAAACTAATGATGTTCTACGTTATTTAGTTGGTTTTATTTTTTTGAGATCGTTCACTCTCAATGAGTCATTCAAGAAACATTTAGAGGAGTCTCAGATGGGGGCATTGATAAGTTATTTGAATGTTTGCGCACGCATCGGTTCAGATTTTGCATTAATGGCAAAACTTAAGGACTACAAAAAGAAAAGGGATGCACTGGCGCATAAAATGTTTACGGATAAAAAGTTAACAGTAAACGAGTGCGAAAAAGCAATAAAAGCGGGCGATAAAATTATTAGTTATTTAACAGAAAACATGAAGCCGAAACATATTCCCAAAGTGGAAGGCACTGATAAAATTTCTGATTTTAGACATCGGTTCAATGATTTGCTAGATGTAGTTACAGATATTCAGAGTCGCTTAAAGAAACTGGAAAAGAAAAAACCATCTAATTAGCTATAGTCGACAATGGGGTTCCAACATCGTCCCAGCCGGCCAGCCGATTTTTAAGCGTAAAAATCGTGTCGAAATGAGCACGCTTTCGACCAAGATAAAATATGCGCCGGATTCTATGTGGTTCCTGTGGACAGCGCGTTTCTTATTGCAGTCTTTTGCAAAAGACTGCAATAAGAAAAATTGATGAGAATCGATGTCCTATAAAATGGCCTAATTAAGCCGCGCCAAACGGCTCATACCCGTGTGAGCCGTTTGGCGTATAGTGCAGTCGTGAAAAACAGCTTCGAGACCTCGTGGCAGGCGGGAATTATTCAAATCCGACGAGGCCAGTCGGTACATTTGTTACAATGCGTTCTATGAAAATCGTAATTTTAGACGGACACACATTGAACCCCGGCGATAATCCGTGGGATGCGGTTGCTAAACTAGGTGAACTTAAGATTTATGACATCACACCGCCCGACCAAGTAGTTGAGCGCTCGCGCGACGCCGACATTATTATCACGAACAAATCTCTATTACCCGCCGAGGTGATTAACAAATTGCCCAATCTAAAATTTATTTCTGTTATCGCAACCGGCTACAACGTCGTGGACATTGTCGCGG
>CAZSPA010000048.1:0-5586 GCA_964608685.1 uncultured Candidatus Saccharibacteria bacterium | reverse complement strand
CCGCCGAATTCGGCTGGCGAAGTCCAAAGCGCGGTTCTGGTAGCGGCAGACCTGTGCGGAATATCGAAAATATACAAAGTCGGAGGCGCGCAGGCGATAGCGGCAATGGCATATGGCACAAAGACAATTCCCAAAGTTTCCAAAATATTCGGTCCCGGCAATCCATATGTGACAACGGCAAAACTTCTCGTGTACGGCGAGGTTGATATAGATATGCCGGCCGGCCCGTCGGAAGTTCTCGCATTTGCCGATTCAACCGCGAATCCCGCGTGGATTGCGGCTGATTTATTATCGCAACTGGAACACGGGGAAGACTCGCAGGCGATACTTGTAACGCTTTCCCAATCGTTCGCGAAAGACGTGCGAAAAGAAATCGCAAAACAGCTTCCTGGGTTAAAACGAAAATCAATCATAGAACAGTCGCTCAAGAAGAGTTTCGCGATTGTCGCGGGTTCTTTTGACACTGCCGTTTCTTTTATCAACGAGTACGCTCCGGAACACCTGGAAATAGTTCTCAAAGACGAAAAGAGGGCTCTTAATGCAATTAATAATGCCGGCTCGATATTTTTGGGTCCATACGCGTCAGAACCGCTCGGGGATTACGCGACCGGAGCGAATCACACACTGCCCACATCCGGCTACGCGAAGATGTTCTCCGCGCTTTCTGCCAAATCTTTCGGAAAGAAAATACAGGTTCAGAAAGTCAGTGAGCGTGGAATACGGAATCTGCGCGATACCGTTGAAGTGTTGGCGGAACGGGAAGGTCTGGACGCCCACAAAAATGCCGTGAGCATAAGATTCAAAAAACAATATGATTGACAAATTAGTTAGAAAAAATGTGAGGATTCTGAAGCCGTACACTTCCGCGCGGATGCTGTACCAATCCGGCGTCTTTTTCGATGCGAACGAAAACGCGCTCGGAAGCACCGTTGAGCTTAAAGGAATGCCCGAATTGAATCGGTACCCTGACCCGTACTCAAAGAAGTTACGGAGCGCCATCGGCAAGTATATCAAAATCAGCTCCAAGAATATCTTTGCCGGAAACGGCTCCGACGAAATAATCGACCTGCTAATCCGCGCATTCGTGGAGCCGAATGAATCCGTGCTGGTCATAGAACCAACTTACGGAATGTACAGAGTCGCCGCGGAAACCGCCGGAGTGAATGTAAACGCGTGTAGTCTTACAACTAATTTTCAGCTCGATATTCCGGCCGTGATTAAATACGTAACGCCCAATACAAAAATCATCTTCTGCTGTTCGCCGAATAATCCGACAAGCAACTTGCTCCGAGCGCAAGACATTGAGAAGCTGTGCGAGAAATTCAGGGGAATCGTCGTAGTGGATGAGGCGTACATTGAATTTGCCACAAAACCTTCGCTCGTTAAGATGATAGGCAAATTCGAGAACCTTGTAGCTTTGCGGACATTTTCCAAGATATGGGGATTGGCCGGAATACGCGTTGGCTATTGCGTTGCAGATAGCAAAATTATTCAGTATCTGGACAAAATAAAAGCGCCGTACAACGTTAATCGTATTTCATCCGCGCTTGCCGTTAAAGCACTTCGAGAAAAAGGCAAAATGAAAGAATTCCGGAGTATCATTCTCAAGGAGCGAGAGCGGATGGGAAAGCGCCTTAAAAAGATTGGCTTCACCGTTTATCCAAGCGATGCGAATTTCCTCTTGGTCAGATATCCGAATGTTTCCAAAATTGCCAAAAAGCTTGCCGAATCCAACTTGATAATCAGAGAATTCGGAAGCAAGAGACTTCTGGAAAATTGCGTACGAATATCGGTAGGAACGCCGGAGCAGAACGAATTATTATTAGCAACGATCGCAAAACTAATATGAAAAAGAGCATAACTCAAACAAAAGAGTTGATAAAAGTCGCGTTTATAGACCGCGATGCAACTCTGATTTTTGAACCAATTGTTACGCGTCAAGTCGATTCCCTAGGCAAGTTAAGGATTTTGCCCGGAGTCATTGATGGATTGAAGCACATACAGGGCGATGGATACGAACTTGTGATGGTTTCAAATCAAGACGGACTTGGAACACCTTCTTTGCCAACCGAGAATTTTGAAGCGCCACAGAAAGAATTGCTTAAATTGCTCGGCGAGCAAGGAGTCACTTTTGATAAGATATTTGTCTGTCCGCACTTGCCGAAAGACGGATGTTCATGCCGCAAGCCAAAAATTGGTCTCGTAAAGAAATTCCTGAAAGAAACACCGATTGATTACGGAAAATCTTTCGTAGTCGGCGACCGCGACACCGATGCAGACTTCGCCAAAAATATCGGCGTCCACTTTTACCGAATGGAATCGAATGGCGCGTTCCCGCGTATTGCATCAGTCGAAAGAGCGACAAAGGAAACGAGGATATTTGTGCAGTGCAATCTTGACGGTAAAGGACAATCTGAAATAGACACGGGACTGAATTTCTTCAACCACATGCTTGAGCAATTATCCAAGCACTCGCTGGTAGACATAGCGGTGAAAGCCGAGGGTGACTTGCACGTAGATGAACACCACACGGTGGAAGATGTCGGCCTCGCGCTTGGAGCGGCGCTTCTTCAGGCGCTCGGCGAAAGAAAAGGCATTAATCGCTACGGATTCCTTCTGCCAATGGATGACACCTTGGTTGAGACGGCGCTCGATTTGGGCGGACGACCGTACGCCGTTTTCAACGCGGAATTCAAGCGGGAAAAAGTGGGGGACTTGCCCACGGAACTTGTGGAACACTTTTTCAGGTCGGTCGCGGAGGCGCTCAAGGCGAATATTCACATCAATGTTAAGTACAGCAAGAATGAACACCACAAAATAGAGGCGATTTTCAAATCGTTCGCGAAAACGCTGAAAATGGCTGTTGCTCTAGACCCACGCGCGAAGGGAGAGCTTCCCACAACGAAGGGGGTGTTATAAGCCCCGTTAGAAGTTGCTTAAGACTTGTATAGCAAAGTATGTTCGTAATTCATCTATATGACCAACAATTCACCAAAAATATCCACAAATCGGAAGCACAAGCTTCCTACTTCTAACGGGGTGAAAATCGCGATCATAGACTACAACGCGGGGAATATTGCCTCGGTCAGGAACGCGCTTGAGCGTTTTGGAATCGAGTACGCGATAACGCGCGACGCGAAAGAAATTCTGTCCGCCGACAAGGTGATTTTTCCCGGACAAGGCCGCGCGAAGCCCGCGATGGAATTCTTGCGGGACGCCGGACTGGTGGATGTTATTCGCGGAATCAAAAAGCCGTTTTTGGGAATCTGCCTCGGAATGCAACTGCTTTTCGAATCGTCCGAAGAAGACGATACAGAATGTCTTGGCATAATCCCGGGCAGAGTTCGCAGGTTTGGACAAACGAACCTAAAAATCCCGCAAATCGGATGGAATACCATGACCGCGACAAGGTATGACAAATTGTTCAGAGATGTGCCAGACACCTTGTTCGCGTACTTCGCGAACTCGTACTACGCGGAATCGGTTAAGCCATTCACTATCGCGGCATCCGCGTACGGGAATATTCCATTCGCGGCCGTCGTGAATAAAGATAATTTTTACGGCGCGCAATTTCACCCGGAAAAATCGGGGCTTCTCGGCGTGCAAATTCTGAAAAACTTCTGCGAACTTGGAACTGATACCGTGAAAACGCTTCTAGTCGCCCCGGCAATAGACATAATCGATGGAAAATGCGTGCGCCTCTTGCGCGGCGAATATGACAAACAGACAACGTACGGCGATGACCCTGTCGCGATGGCAAAATCGTTCGTAAAAGCCGGCGCGAAATATTTGCATGTAGTCGATTTGGACGGCGCACGCAAGGGCGTACCCTCAAACGCCGATGTTATTAAGAAATTGGTCAAAGAAGTGCCTGTTCCAGTTCAAGTCGGCGGAGGAATTCGCAAAATTGAAGACGCGCGAGCGTACCTCGACGCGGGAGCAGAGCGCATCATCATCAGCACCTCGGCTGTCAAGGATATCGGACTTGTATGGGAACTGCTCGGCGAATACGGGCCGGATAGAATTGTCGTATCGGTAGACGCCAAGAACGGGCTCGTAGCGACAGGAGGATGGGAAGATTTATCCGCAGGGTCTCCGGCAGAGCTATTGTCGAAATTGTCCGAGGTGGGAGTAACTACGATTATTTATACGAATATCGCGAGCGACGGGACTTTAAGCGGCCCCGATTATCAAAGTATAGAAAAGATTCTCGCGGAGCCGTTTCGCGTTATTGTCGCTGGCGGCATTACGACAATAAAAGACCTTGAAAAATTGCGCGAAATGGGCGCGTACGGAGCGATAATCGGGAAAGCGGTATACGAAAAGACGATTGATATAGCAGAAACTGCGGCAATTCCTTCGCCTCTCTTTGCGAGAAATCTTGCAAAACGGGCGCACGCGCCCACGAAGCGCGTCATCGCGTGCATGGATATCGCCGATGGGCGCGTGGTCAAAGGGACGCATTTCAAGAACCTGAAAGATGCCGGCGACCCGGTTGAACTTGGCAAAAAGTACAGCGATGAGGGAATAGACGAACTAGTATTCCTTGACATAAACGCTACGGTGGAAAACCGCAAGACGTTGTACGAACTTGCCTCGCGCGTCGCAAAAAATATCAATATCCCGTTCACCGTCGGAGGCGGGGTGCGGGGGCTCGCGGACATTAAAGCGCTTCTCAACGCCGGAGCGGACAAAGTTTCAATCGGCTCTTCGGCAATTACAAATCCCAATTTAGTGAACGAGGCATCGGCGGCATACGGCGCGCAATGCATAGTAATATCCGTTGACCCGAAGAAAAACGGCGCGGGCAAGTGGGAGCTCTTTATCAGAGGAGGCCGAGACGCAACCGGCGTTGATGCCATTGAATTTTGCAGAGACATGGAAAAGCGCGGCGCGGGAGAACTTCTCGTCAATTCTTTGGACAAAGACGGGACAAGAAGCGGTTATGATATAGAACTCTTGAGCGCAATTTCCAACTCCGTTTCCATTCCCGTAATTGCATCAAGTGGCGCAGGCACGATGAAGCACTTTCTCGAAGCCATTACCGAAGGAAAGTCAGACGCCGTTTTAGCGGCCTCTCTTTTCCACTCCGGCGAGATAAAGATTCCGGAACTTAAGAAGTATTTATCAGAAAAGGGTATAATTATTCGTGTATGAGCCGCATAGAAACAGATAAAATAAATTGGAAAAAGGTTAATGGCCTTGTTCCTGCGATTATTCAGGACAACGCATCCGGCACGGTGCTTATGCTCGGCTACATGGATAGAGAAGCGCTGGAAAAAACTATTGCGTCAAAAGAGGTATGGTTTTACAGCAGGACAAAGAAAAGACTGTGGAAAAAAGGCGAGGAGAGCGGGAATGTTTTGCGCGTGGCGGATATAAGGATTGATTGCGACAACGACACACTGCTCGTGAGTGCAATTCCGAACGGCGCCACGTGCCACACAGGCACCAAATCGTGTTTCGATTATGAATTACCTGCAAATGAACTCCAGAATTTATTCGCAGTCATAACTGAAAGGAAATTAAAAATGCCGAAAGGTTCATATACGGCGAGCTTATTCAAGGCTGGCGTAGATAAGATTT
>CAZSPA010000047.1:0-5587 GCA_964608685.1 uncultured Candidatus Saccharibacteria bacterium | reverse complement strand
CCACGAAAATAACAACGATCGTTGACAACAACCCGCCGAGAATTTTGATAACTACACCTTCGGTTAATGCGTCTGGGAATACCTACATAGGCGGGCTTGCTGCGGAAAAATTCCAGGTTAACATTTCAGAAAGGGAATTGAACATATCCACGAGCACGCTTAACGACGGTTCGACCAATGTAACGCTGTGGTACAAAAAATCTGGGGGCGGTACATGGTTCGGAAAAACACTTTTATGTTACAATGAGACCGGCAGTTTGGGCGCGAATTATCCGAACTCTGCGAACAGCATGTATTCATGTAATACAACAGTTGATTTGTCTGCGGGCGGTTCACTTGCAGTGGGAGAAGGCAACATCATAACATATTTCTTCAACGCTTCTGATCTAGTTTTGAACATGGGATTCAACGGTACACAGGATATTCCGAGGAATGCGCAGGTTGACCGGACAGCGCCGACATCTTCGTCCGTATCTACGAACGTAACTTATGTAAATTCCGGCAAGGCTGCGAGTTTGAATGCGGTGTTTTCCGATAATTTCCAGCTTGTAAATGCGACGCTGGCTACGAACGAAACCAATTCAGGCGCAACAGTATTTTTCAATTACACATCCAATGGCACGTATAACATAACTGATGCAACACTTGGCGGGTTAAACCAGACGGCGCGCGGTCCGATAGCGATGACTGGGAGCGCTTACACGGTTAATTTAACCTGGTCAAACTCCTCTGTGGCGTCAGGCGCGATAGTGGCTTGGCAGATAATCGCTACAGACGCTGCGGGCAATGCACATGCAACAGCATTGAAAACATTCATAGTTGACAATGATGCGCCGTCGACACACGGCGGATTCATAACACCGGCCAATGAAGCGAATGTTTCAAACATGTTTACAGTGAATGTATCTGTCAATGATTCGCTGTCGGGCATTTCTGTTGTCTACCTTAATATATCCGGCGGCAACCAGAATGCTGTCGCAATAAACAATATCACATTAACGCAAGGCGTTAGCGGTTATTTCAGCGCTTCGATAAACTCGACTTTAAACCTGCCCGGCGCTGTTGCTGATGGTAACTACACATTCAGAATAGTTGCAAATGATTCGTTGAACAATGTGAACAACACGCAAACAATACGCGTCTGGATAGACAACAACCCGCCTGCGATATTGAATAATACTCCCGTGTTCGGCACAATTGTAACTGGATTGTTCACAATAAACGCCACAGTTACCGATTCGGTCCGCGTTTCAAATGTCCAATACAGAATAAGCAACTCGACGTTCGCTGGGCAGTATTTCAGCATGCTTGCGAGCAATGCTTTACAGGCTAATAACAGCGGTTTTTACAACTCGACGAACCAAACGAACGCATACATATTCCAGGACGGAACTTACAATGTAACGATACGCGCCAACGACAGCGCAAATAATTTCACATACGTGAACGTGACGATAACTATAGACAATGTCCAGAATGCGACGGAATTGGATTTGGTTTCGTATGCAAACGGCAGCGTTAGAAAATCTGGACAGACTATAAATCTTAATTTAACAACAATCGGAAACCAGTACGGGTATTTCTCGGACGGTTACGGTTACAATGTTTCCGTATACATAGTCAACTCTTCGGGTACGGCAATATTTGCGGGCAATATATCAAATGTGTCGCAGTTCTGGGCAAATGGTTCCATAACGATACCTACGAACAGCGCAACGAATGTCATTGATGACGGAAACCGCACGTTCCTTTTCAAGACGTTTGACAGCAAAGGCAATCTCATGGTCAACGGTTCATCTAATTTCACTGTCGGCATAGACAACACCGTGGCTAATTATTCCAATGCAATACCTTCCAATAACAGCTTTAACGGCGGAACTGCGACACAATTATTCCAGATTAGCGTGACTGAAGTTAATCTAAACTCAAGCAAGAACGTGACCTTATATTGGGACTTTAACTCGCCTACGCTTGCAAGCATTAAATCGAAGACTTTGTTGTGTACAGGCTCGGGAGCAATAAGCCCGTATAATGGAACAGGCCCGAACTGGGTTTGTAACACCACACTTGATTTGTCGGGCTTGGGAGAAGGCGACAGCGTCTATTACTTCTTTAACAACTCGAACGTTACGCAACCTAACGGAGATTTGGCGGGCAACGGAGCGAATTTCGGCACACAGGTAATTCCGTTAAACACAACCGTGAACAGGAACGCGCCGTCTGTTGGCGTGTTATTGCCGTTGGGCAGCGCAAATGTTTCGACGTCATTCTTGTTTAACATAAGCGCAAACAATTCCGCTTCCGGAGTTTCATCGGTTTCATACAGGATAACAAACAACACATTCCAGTCCGACAGCATATCGTTGACAAGAGGCGCCGGAACTACGTATAACGGTTATTGGAATGGAACAAACACGACGCAACCGCCGGGATTGGTTGACGGCCGTTACAGGGTTCAGATAAACGCCACATCAGCTGCCGGAGTTTCTAACACAACAATCAACGTTACGATTTTCATAGACAATACCAAACCTAACGTGACCATTGTCACACCCACGGCTGCCCCGTTCCTGAACTTTTCCTCGACTATAGTCATCAATGTGACTGTTAGAGACACTGGTATCACGTCTGTTGTATCCAACATTGGCGACTTGTTGCCGGTACAATATTATCTATCGAACAGCACATGGACCGGAACGCCTATCAGATTAACAAATACATCAGACAGCGCATTGACATTTGATTATTACAATGCGACCAACACCACAAACGCGAATTTCGCGGACGGCATTTACAATATAACAATCAATGCGACGGATTACGCAGGCAATTCAAACATAACCCAATACGTTTCGATAAACATAGACCGCAATGCGCCTGTCGTTTCGATTAAAACTCCTGCTAGCGGACAATTCATTAAAGGGCCGATTAACATAAGCGCTGAGGTCAATGACCGTGTCTGGGTTTGGTATGTTCAATACAGGATAGGCAACGGCTCGACAGGTTTGGAAATACTTAATGCGGGCAACAGGATGACAAACGGCACAGGAAATACAGGAACAAATGCAACGAACGGCGGTTATTATAATGCAACGAATGTGACAACCACGATACAGGACGGCGCTTACAACATAACAGTTTGGGCCAACGACACGATGAATAACATAGTACAAGTCAATGTAAGCGTGACAATAGACAACACAGCGCCTTCGACAGTCTCTGGAATACTCGGAAACAGTTCAGAACCGGCGGGCGGGATACAGTATTTCCCCGGAAGATTTTACCGCTTTAATAAAACATTCAATGACTCGATAGGCGTGGCGAACGTAACTTTGCAGATCAACCTTACGACAACAACCGTGAACCGCTCTGCGTTCCTCTATGAAGGCAATTCTGTATTGGGTAACTGGTCTGCCAATATTACAGACCTTGCGTCCAACGCGACGCCTGGTTACGGGTTGACATGGTATGTCACAGACAGCGCGGGCAACTTTTTGATAACTTCGACATGGTATTATGCTGTTGCGAAGAATATCTCGCCTTCGGTCATGCTGGAAGTTAACGGCACTCAGGCTGCGGGCGGTATTAACAACGTGGCAACATGGGAACGCGGCACGGCATTAAATATAACTTCATACTCGCCGCTTCATGCGAACATAAACACGTCGATATTCGGCAACATAACACAATTTGATTTGTCGGCATTGACATATGTGCCATATCCGGCCGGAAACCAGAATATAACAATTGCGAACAGCAATTTGCCTTTGGGCCCTTACAATATAACTGCCAACACGACTGACAATATGAACTACACAGGCAACACAACACTTGCAATGTTTACTGTAACATTGCAGGATTCTTTCCCGAGAGTAATATTGGTTGCTCCTATCAACATGTCCAATGTTTCCGGAACACTGTTAATCAACGCTTCGGTGATTGACGCGAGCGGTGTGTCAAACGTAACGTACGCCTTGATCAATATGTCTAACCTTATTGTGCAGACCGGCATGCTAAACAGCACGGGCAACGTGGCCAACCATTACAATGCTTCGGTTTCCACGACATCTTTGATAGAAGGCATTTACAGGCTCAACATATCGTCCTCTGATATAAACGGAAACAACAACCAGACCTATTACTTTAACATAACCATAGACAACACAGCGCCCACGGTGATATTTAATTACCAGACGGCTGGAACGAGAGAATTGGGATTGACACCCAACAATAACAGCTACAGATCTGGTACGATCATAGTAAATGCAACAATATCCGATGCTTTGACAGGCCTGTTTACAAACAACCAGCTGTTCAGAATCGGGAACAGAACGCACTGGATGGGACCAGTTTTCGTGATGTCGACGATAGCGGGAGCGTACAACGGTTCCAATATCACGACAGGACTGGCTGACGGATTGTACAATTTAACCATTACAGCAAACGATACTGCGGGTAATGTAGTAACCAATGTAACGTATGTCAATGTGGACAACACAGCGCCTTCGGCTGTTATTGCGTTATCAAACAGCACAAGAGGAACTTACAGGGCTAACTCTTCGGAACAAATAAGAATACAAGTCAATGACGCTTCGCAAACGAATGCTACTATAGACGTTTACATGAGATGGCCTAACGGCTCTGTTATATTCAAATCTGCAACTGCTGTACCGGGCACAGCGACTGCTTACAGCGTCGCAATAGACACTTCAGACTTGGTAACAGACCAGATGGTAAAGTATTACGTAAATGCGACTGACAACGCGAGCAATGTGGCCACATATACAGGTTCGCTTAGCATACCGTTGGCAAACATAACGATTGACGTGAACTGCGGCAATGTCGGAAACCCGTTGTCGTGGTGTTCTGGAACGTCATTGAAGGCAACAGCGAACGGCTGGGCTTCGACCAACTTACCTCCGAAATCCTCAGTTGAGAGCATAAGTTCGCTGCAAAGCAACTTCACGATAGACAATGTCACAAAGAGGACCGGAATATGGGGACAGTTCAACTACACCTATTACTTTGACGGTTCCAACTGGCTGTCATTTGATCCGAACTCGCCGCCTTCGACTAACACGCTTACGATGTTCAACAATTCCGGCGCGCAATTGTACTGGTTTAACATCAATGCAAGCAGTGTAGTGTTTAGAATACAGTAAGGCTGATAACTCTTGAGGTCTAAAAATGAGTATGGCAAAATTCAAATATGCAGGTTATAGCCTTACAACACTGATAGTTTTTATTTCTTTGCTTGCATCTTCGATTCTTGCAGCCACTGGAGCTTCAACACCAGGAACATGGAAAGGGTACGTGTACGCAAACACAACTTTAGCGGAAAGCCGTTTGCCGGTATCAGCTTACATAACAGGTTCTTTGAAAGATAATACCAGTACAACAACAGCGGAAGATAGGGGATTTTATATACTGAACGTCGAAGGCGTTGCTGGTCAATCAGTGGGTTTCCAGGTCTGCGGTGTAAATGCAAACCAGGAAAACCAATCGTGGTCTGTTGGCCCGCATCCAAACGGGACTTATTGGGGATTTAATTTATCTTTTAGCCGTTCTGCGGACGGAGCAGCATGTA
>CAZSPA010000046.1:0-5645 GCA_964608685.1 uncultured Candidatus Saccharibacteria bacterium | reverse complement strand
ATCACCTTCTTCGAGGCGAAGGAAAGGAGGATGACACTGAAACCGGCGGTATAGCCAGTAGCTTGCAGCCGGTAGCCCGTAGTAAAAACGCGAATCAAAGTATTCGTATCCCTCTGGCCACGAGCAACTGGCTACGAGCTACAAGCTAATTAAATTCATTCATCGCCCGCGAGAGTCCATCGGTCGCGATTGTTTCTAGCGCGTGCGAAACTTTTTTTGACACCCGCTTAAATTCCTCAAACTCGTGCGCTCTGAATTTCGTAAGAATAAAGTTCACAATGACTTTTTCTCCGACTGGTTTTCGGATAGCGCCCGACGCAGTCGAATGGGAAACGCCGATGCGCACGCGCGCAAATTTTTTTGTCTTTATCGCGCGCATAATGGATTCAATTCCCTTGTGTCCCCCGCTCCCGCGATTGAAAGAAATTTTCATTGCGCCGAGCGGAAGGTCCAAATCGTCGTACACGACAACCAATCGCTCGGCCGATTTCACACTTTTTACATATTTTGCGACTGCAGTACCGGACTTATTCATGAATGTGTTTGGAAGAGCGAGCGCGACTAAAGTTTTTCCCACTAAACCACGAGACACAAGCGATTTTGATTTTTTGTCCTCCTTCCACTCGCTGAATTTCGCAGTCTTTGCAAAATCTTCCACCGCCATTCGGCCGCTGTTGTGCCGCGTTCCTTCATATTCGTATCCAGGATTCCCCAATCCGACGATTACCCAAGCCATACTTCAGCATAGCTGAAGAAGCTCCAAGCTCCAAGCTCCAAAAATCAAACAAGCTCCAAAAATCACAAGTTTCAAATCCCAAAAGAATCCAGAACGAGGTTTTTTGGTTTAGGAATTTAGATATTGAGGTTTGTTTGAGATTTGAGATTTGGAATTTGTATACTTATTGCGATGGAACATCGCAAGCACTTGGTGTCAATGGCACAACTGGAGTAGACTATTCGCACATGGACCCCGTTAGAAGTCAGGGACGGCGTGCATCAAAAACAATAGTGGGAAATGTTCAGTTTTGGCATACCTATACGACAGAGATTGAACAAAAAAGAATTTTTAATACATCTAAAATTCTTTTTTGTTTATGACTTCTAACGGGGTGGATGAGCCAGAGATGAATTCGAAAGGCAACATCTCATTGTCGGAGACTCCTTCCGCTTCTTCTCGTTCTCTTTTTGGCTACACGGTGCTCGCACTCGGCTTGGCGCTTTTTTTGAGATTCTTTATTGCCGCTCCATATGTAGTTTCGGGCGCCTCGATGGAGCCGACCTTCTTTGATTGGCACTATTTGATAATTGACAAGCTTGTTTACGCGATTAAAGCGCCGGAGCGAGGCGACGTCATCGTTTTCAAGCTCCCGCAAGACACCGGCCGTTCGCTCATCAAACGCGTCATAGGACTCCCGAGCGAAACCGTTAAAATTTTCGGCTCGAAAATCACGATAATCAATGCCGAACATCAAAATGGATTTACTTTAGACGAACCGTACATTGAATCTAAGAACGCTTCCACGGGAGACCGCTTGGAAACAACTCTTGGGGAAGGTGAGTATTTCGTCCTTGGAGACAACCGCCGCGTGTCCGCAGATTCGCGTTTATGGGGAAAATTGCCTCAAGCAGATATCACGGGGCGCGTTGATGCGCGGCTTTTTCCTTTCCAATCCTTGGGTGTCTTTCCGGGGCGGATGAGGTATTTAGAAAAATAATGAGCGTATGCGAATATATTTTTCTTAATCCCTCCCCAATTTAATATCCCACGACCTCATCTCAAATTTTATTCACTGCTGAGACAGTCTAAACAAAATCGCAAGATTAACATATGAGAACGGATACTAAATTGGAGAGGGATGTAAGTTGTTTCTAAACTCGATTACTCGTTAAGAAAAACTAACATGTTCCTACTCAAACACACGGGGCATCGCACTACTGCAAGTTTCCTCGCCTCTGCTATTCGTACTGCAGAATATTACGGATTCAAATCGCTCGAAGAAATTCCGCGCTCCGTACGAACAAAAGATGAGGCGGCGCCGGCAAAACAGAAGCCAAAAGAGGTGCGGCATATTTACACAGTCGCCGAGTGCGAGTCAAAAATGTCTTTCGCGAGACGAGACGAGCGGGCTCTGGTCGCCACGGCAAAAAGATGTATTTCCTGCACACGCGAAGGTGGAACACTTCTTGTGTGGAGGCAGGCTTTAGGGCCTTCCAGAGAACGGTCGAACATCCCCACATCCGCGCTTGAACTGCATGTCATCGGAACGACAGGCGCAATTGCGGAAGCACTGCTCATTGTCGTAGCAGACGCTATTTCGGCGGAAGCGGGAATAAAGAAACGAACTCTTTCGATAAATAGCATCGGTTCGTCCGATTCTTCCAATCGCTTCGTCCGCGACGTGGGAGTTTATCTGCGCAAACACATCGACAGCATCTCGGCTACTCTGCGGCCCCGCGTGGTGGAAGACCCTCTGGGCGCTTTGGTCCAATTAATTGAGCGAGGGCACCCCGCAACATCGCGCGCTCCGCAGTCCATGGAATATCTTACAGAGGAAGAGCGCCGGAAGTTCTGGGATTTATTGGAGTACCTCGAGATTTTCGGATTGCCTTATGAATTGAACCATCAGGTTCTTGGCAGCCGAGATTGCTGGGCGCATTCGCTTTTTGACATATCTACGGTAGATGAGGAAACGGGGGTTTCTATTTCGCTTGCTTCCGGAGGCAGATACGATCCTTTGGCCGCGCGTTTTGGAACGAGCCCAGCGGTTATGATATCGATAAACTGCGAGATTCGCGGCAGTACAAAGGTTAGAAGAGAGGCCCGTCCGGCTCCAGCGCTTTATTTCGCGCACCTGGGGCCTGAAGCGAGACGGCGTACTCTTAGTGTCATGGAAATGCTCCGCCGCGCTGACATACCGGTATATCAATCGCTCTTACACGAACGCATTGGCGAGCAGATGGCCGAAGCCAGGCGCTTCGCAGTCCCCTACATTCTGATTATGGGGCACAAAGAAGCGGTGGAGGGCACGGTTCTAGTCCGGGAGGTCGCGACCAATTCCCAAGACGCGATAGCGCTACCGGAACTGGCAAATTACCTCAAGAGGCATAGATTAGCGGCTATTGCATAGAGTATTTCGTATTTTGTATATTGTATTTCGTATCAAATCCATATCAAATACTAAATACCAGATACTAAATACAATGCCATCAAAATTTGCTCTCGATGGCATCTGGTGCTATAGTCCTGGCGATGATAAACGCGGAGGTAACCAAAAGCGGAAACGAAAGCGCTCTTTCGACTATTCGTAAATTCAGCCGGCGCGTACAAGGAACTGGCCTTATAAGAAACGCCAGAAGCACCCGCTATTTTGTCCGCGGAGCTTCCAAAATAGTCAAGAAAAAACGCGCGCTTAAGCTTATAAAACGACGTCTGGAATATAGCCAGCTTATAAAAGAGGGAAAAGTCTCCGAGACTCCGGTCCGCCGAGGCGCGCCTCATCGAGAACAACACGCGGGTTCGACAAGCTCACCGCAGGCGGGAACGCGTCCGAGCCTGCCCGCGCAGCCTGCCCGCGCAGGCGGGGCAGGCGAGAGCACTCCTTCCGCTCGATAGAAGTCTTGTATCATGGCAGTCGAAATAACCTGCAAGGTGCGCGGGCCAACTCTCGCAATGCCCTTCGGAAAAATCGTCAGGCAGATTCTCGGCGAGAATTATTCTTTGTCGCTTGTGCTTGCGGGCGATAAACTGACCCGCAAAATAAATCGGACATATCGAAAAAAGGACTATCCAGCAAATGTGCTTTCATTTCCTCTCTCCAAGAATGATGGTGAGATTTTCCTAAATGTGAGGCATGCGGAGCGCGAGGCAAAGGCACTTGGTATCTCCGCGCGCTCGCGTATCGCGCATTTATTCACCCACGGATGCCTGCACCTTGCGGGATTTTCTCATGGAAGAAAAATGGACTCGGAGGAGGACAGAGTACTTGCGAGATTCGGATACAAGAAATAATTTCTAATTTACAATTTCCAATTCTAATTTTTAATCAATATCCAATGCCTCAACGATTTAAACATTTGTGGATTAATGTACTGAAAATTTAACGAAAATGGAAATTAAGTTCTCCACTAACGCCGTGTTTTGCAAGCCGAAAATGCGCGCTACAATGGGAATTAATGCGTAAGTTCTACACTGGCATTGATATAGGAACGTATCACGTGAAGGTGGTGATTGCCGCTCCTCCGGAAAATCCAGAACTGCCGATGCAAATACTTGGGACAGGAAGCGCATCCTCAAAGGGCATGCGGTACGGCTACATTATTGATATCAACGAGGCCGCCAAAAGCATCAAGGAAGCGCTCGCGCGCGCGTCGCAAACAGCCAAAGTTTCCATAAAAAGCGCGCGCGTCGCGATGGGCGGGCTCGGCTTGGACGAAATCCGCTCAACTGCAGAAATTACTCTTACTCCTTCTGGAGGCATCGTCACGGAGCGCGAAATCTCGCGCGCCCTGCGCGAGAGCGAGAAGAAGGTCTCGCAGAAATTAACGAATCGAAAAGTCATACACAACATACCGCTTCAATACCGAGTCGATGGTACGAAGGTTCTCGGCAATCCCGACGGCCTTCAGGGAACCAAACTCGCCGTGGATACCCTCCTCGTTACAATACTCTCACAGCATTACGACGACTTGGTGGAAGCCGTTGAATCGGCGGGCGTAGAAGTCGAAGGCGTTATGGCATCTCCCTTGGCCGCGAGCTTGGTAACTCTTTCCAAGGCGCAAAAAACGGCAGGCGCGGTCTTGGCGAACATCGGAGCGGAAACACTTTCCATCGTCGTCTTCGACAACGACATACCGATTTCGGTCAAAGTTTTTCCAGCTGGCTCCACCGACATAACAAACACCATCGCGCTTTCATTTCAGATACCTCCTTCCGAAGCCGAACAGATGAAACGAGGGGCCGTCACAGGAAGCGACATTCCGCCCCGCAAAATGAGCATCATCATCGCCTCGCGGCTTAAGGATATGTTTGCTCTCATCAACGCGCATCTCAAAACGATAAATCGGCACCGGCTTTTGCCGGCGGGGATTGTAATCACGGGCGGCGGCTCGGGACTCGCAAGCGCCGCAGATATCGCGCGCACGATTCTGAAATTGCCGTCTCAAGTTGGACTCATCGGAAACCTGTCGCGCGGAGCGGTGGACGCAACTTGGGCAGTCGCCTACGGCCTCTGCCGTCTCGCATACGCGGAAGACACCGCGCAAGGCGGACATTCGCTTGGGGAGATAATTGACCGCGCGGGAGAAGCGATAAAGCAGATGACGCGCTCGTTGCTTCCATAAATGGTTAGTAGAAAGTAGTAAGTAGTTAGTAGGAAATTCTAAAAACAAAAGGCCGCCGGAGCAGCCTTTCGGTACTGCTTCGGCGGTTGCTACTTGCCCGCCTTTTCGAGCCGTTCGAAAAATTCGAAAGCGGCCCAAAAAAATCGTCCCGAGCCATCCTTGGGAGCTTTAATATAAAAAAGTTGGCGGCAAATGTTCTTTGCCACAGCGAACTCACCATTCTCCCATTTGGTGAGCGCCAACTTAAAGAGCGTGAGTTCTAATTCTAAGTGCAACGCTTCACAATGCGTTGCATATGAGGAAAT
>CAZSPA010000045.1:0-5687 GCA_964608685.1 uncultured Candidatus Saccharibacteria bacterium | reverse complement strand
GGAAAGAAAGTGTCCAACTTTGACGGAAAAGGCCGCGGCATTGTTTCCATGCAGGAGGTTCTAAATCAATCCCTAAACACCGGCGCGTCATTTGCGGTGGACCAAATGGGACAAGAAAAATTCTCGCAATACATGCATGCATACGGCATGGGAGAGGAAACCGGGATTGATTTGCCGGGCGAAGTGGTGGGCAATATTCGCGCGATTGAAAAAGGTGTAGACGTGGATTATGCGTCGGCTTCTTTCGGACAAGGTATAGCCGTTACGCCGATTGAAATGACGCGCGCTCTTACAGTGCTTGCGAATGGCGGCGTGTTGCCCGAACCGCATGTCGTCACGGCGATACGGTATAGAAGCGGAATCGTGCGGGACATTACTCCGCCAATCTCAAAGCGAGTTCTAAAAACCGAAAGCGTGGAAACTATGGCAAATATGCTGACGGAAGTATTCGACAAAGCGCTTTTGGAAGGAGAGTTAAAACAGGCGCGTTACTCGATTTCGGCTAAAACAGGCACTGCGCAGATTAGCATTCCTGGCGGCGGAGGATATTACAGCGACAGGTTTCTGCACTCTTTTTTCGGATTCTTTCCATCGCACGACCCGAGGTTCATCGTGTTTCTTTACGCTGTTGAACCGCAAAAAGAAGTATATGCTTCGCACACGCTGGCGAGGCCGTTTCTTGAAATCACAAAATTCCTCATCAATTACTACAACATCCCGCCGGATAGGTAAAACAGCCGGTAGCCAGTAGCTTGTAGCCAGCGGCCAGAAATCTTTCATTCGAGCGCTGTAACCGCCCGTAGCTTTATGCGGAGGAGGGAATGGTTCAATTGGCGGAAGTTCAAGATTGCAACAGCGTAAAAAAAACGTAAAATAATCTGGCTCTGGCATCGCTTGTGCCTTATTGCTACGGGCTACAAGCTACTGGCTACAAGCTCGACCAGGGCTCTATCGTCTAATGGTTAGGACGGAAGCTTCTCAAGCTTCAAATCCGGGTCCGATTCCCGGTAGAGTCACAAAGTAGTACAATGCAGCTATGCCCAAGAACCCATTTTTCAACGCGCTTTTGGCTTCGGGTTACATTTCGCTGGTGGCGTCTGTCGTGTATTATGGTCCCAAACAAATGGGACCGATTGATGCCGTGATTGTTCCGGTCGCCATTCTATCGCTCTTTGTCCTCTCTGCTGTGATTATGGGTTTTTCGTTTTTTATCAACCCGTACAAATGTATCTTGAAGGCGCGAAAAAGGAGGCGGTGAATTTATTTCTGAAAACCGTTGCCGTTTTTGCCGTTATCACCGCGCTTCTCATCTCAACACTCATTATTTTGTCCAAAATTGATTAGAAATTCGCGAAATGTTCGGGCTTGCATTCTCAAGCATAATGATGCATAGTAGCGGCTCATGACAAACATCTGCCTGCGCCGACCTGTCTGCGCGCGTACACGCACAGGCAGAGGCTTCGGCGGGCAGGCAAACCGAAGCTAAAAGCAAGGTTTTAAGGCATTAATTACGACAAATCAATTATGAAAAAGCTCTATATTACGCCTGTTTTGATTGCTTTATCTATATTAACCGCAGATGTCGCAACCGCACAGACTTACCCTTATCCCTATGTCTCCGGCGCCAAATGCGCGGCCCTCGCCCAAGACCTCTCACTGGGCTCTCGCGGTAATGAAGTGACGACTCTCCAGAATTTCCTCGTCGGTCAAAATTATCCGGGCGGCGGCGCATGGATGGTTACGGGATACTTTGGCCAGGCGACCGCGCAGGCAGTCCGCAATTTCCAGAACGGGCAGGGATTGCCTTTCACGGGAACTGTTGACAGCTCGACTCGTACGGCTATTGCCCGCGCGACCTGCGGGACACAGACAAATCTTCCATACAACCAGGAATCCACATACCTTTATAATCACAACATCACAGGCAATCTTTCCATTACAACGCTTTCTCAAAACACCGGTTTTGCCGGGGCGAGCGTTACCATTTGGGGGACTGGATTCGACGCATTCAACAACACAGTGAATTTCGGCACTATTTCGCTCGGCAACATTTCATCGGGCGGCACTTCTCTCACATTTGTAGTGCCTTCATATCCCTCCAGCGGCGCCGTTGACCTTCGCGTTACAAACTCTCGCGGCACTAGCAATCCGATTTCGTTCACCGTTGTCCGGAATCCGATTGCTTGCGGCCTGTACACTAGCTACGCGGGGACTTACGGCTCATCCTGCGCCTGCAGTGATTATGGTTGCGTGGGCAATTTGAATCCCAACGCCATCGTTGCGCCCGCGCTGTATTACTTAAGTCCTAACTCCGGCGGTGTCGGGAGCACGATTACCGTCTTTGGTTCGGGCTTCACGACCACGGGGAATACGGTGCATTTTGGCTCCGGCGTAATTGCGAATCTTAATTCGCCGGACGGGAGATCGGTTTCCTTTACCCTGCCTTCGCGGCTCACTGGTTTCGGCACGCAGATTCTCACATTGAGCACATACGAAGTTTACGTAACAAATAGCGCGGGCTACAAGAGCAACATTTTGCCGTTTACGGTAACTTCTCTCGGATCTTCTGGAGTTCCAGCAATATTGAGCGTCGACGGCCCTGCGTCGCTTTCAATCGGCGCCGCGGGAGTGTGGAGCATTGTCGTAAATAATTCCGGCGGCATGTATTTGACCACCTCCGTCAACTGGGGCGATCAGGGCGCGGGTGGAAATACGGGTTCTGTGCCGCAAGTGAGTTTTACTCAAGGAACGCAGACTTTGACATTCCCGCATGCATACGCGGCAAGCGGGGTCTACACGATTATATTCACAGTAAGCAATGCCTCCGGCTCTCAAACGAGGTCCGCTGTCGTTTCCGTGCCCTCTGTCGGCGCGTCGAATATCGCTGCTCTCTCGTCTTTAATCCCGAATTCGGGGCGCATCGGGACGCAAGTCGCTCTTATTGGCACGGGATTCACGGCGCTTGAAAATACAGTTCACTTTGGCGTCGGCGGAACACAACATGTTGTTTCCACTAGCGGAAGCACGATTTACTTCACGATTCCGTACTCCGTTTCTCCTTGCGACCTAATCAGTTTCGGCTGCTACGCGCCTTCAACGCAAGTCGCGCCAGGCTCATACCCGATTTATGTGACAAACGCGATGGGCGCGAGTTCACTGCTAAACTTTTTGGTTCAATAATCTTGATGTAGCCGAGTTCAGTTTTGTGGCGTATATTGCTCCTGATGGCAATTCCCAAGGAGCAAGTTCCGAATTCAATATTTGATGTCGTGATTGTGGGCGGGGGAGCGTCGGGGACGGCGCTTTTGTATACGCTTGCAAGGTACAGCACCTTCTCGCGCATCGTCCTTGTTGAAAAGTACGAGGGCGTTGGAAGCGTCAATTCGCACGCGCGGAACAACAGCCAGACGCTTCATGTGGGCGATATTGAGACGAACTACACGATGGAAAAAGTGAAGGAACTAAAACCCGCAGCTTCAATGGTCGCTTCCTACGCAAAGTCGCTAGGAAATGAGATGCGTTCTAAAATATTATTTTCCGTCAAGAAAATTATTCTCGCCGTAGGCAAGAAAGAAGTGGAGACGCTTGCTGACCGATACGAGAAACTCAAAGAGATATTTCCGACAATTCGAAAGCTTGATCGCGCAGGAATAGAGCGCGTCGAGCCCGCGATTGTGCGCGGAAGAAAACCAAGCGAAGAATTGCTCGCTCTCCAAAATGACGGCTTCGCTGTTGATTACCAGATGCTCGCGCGCTCATTCATCGAGCAGACGCTTGCCCGCGAGGATGCGAAAACGCGAGTAAGTTTGTTTCTAAACTCGCCTGTTGCGGGTTTGGAGCGAGCGAGCGGGGACTGGATTCTAACGCTTCAGAATGGTCAAAAACTACGCTCCCGCGCAGTTGTTTTTGATGCTGATTCTTACAGTCTTCTTTTTGCAAAACGCCTTGGATACGGAAAAGAATTTTCACTTATACCGGTGGCAGGCACTTTTTTCTTTTCCAAACAGGTACTTAATGGCAAGGTTTACAGCGTACAGGACCAACGATTGCCATTTGCGGCTGTTCACGGCGACCCTGATGTGCGCGTGCCCGGGATGACGCGCTGGGGGCCGACGGCTCGCTTTTTCCCCGTGCTGGAAGCGCGGAATTGGAAAACCACGCTCGACTATTTTAAAGTTTCTGGCTTGCACAGGTGGCAGACTTGGGTCAGTTTTGTAGCCATACTTTTGAGCCCGTTCCGATTTTTTTACCTTGTGCGCAACTTGTTGTATGAGATTCCGTTTCTTGGCGCGTACTTTTTTGCTCGGCAGGTGAGAAAAATCGCCCCTTCTCTTTCAGGCAAGGATTTCATTCGCGCGCGCGGATTTGGCGGGATGCGCCTTCAGCGAGTTGACACAAGAACTCGCAAGTTGATTCTTGGAGAAGGAAAAATTATCGGCGACAACATCATTTTCAATATGACGCCCTCGCCCGGCGCATCCGTGTGCCTATTCAACGCTATGCGCGACGCAGAACAGCTCGCGGCATTTTTCGGCGGCGTATCGCTTTTTGATAAAGCTCGTATGCAAAAAGAACTCTGCGACAAAGGCGAGCAAATTGTCTTGGAAGACCTCTCGCTCAAAGAATCCTACGCGTCGTAATGTATAAGTGAACTGAATTGGGAATTACTTTTTACTCATTACTTTCTAATTCGCGCGAATTAGAAAGTAATGAGTAATGAGCGCGGTTAAAAAATGTTTGCTATGCTTATCACGTCTAGCGAGGATTCGAAATGACAGCTTGCTGGCATTTCGTCTGAGCGAAGACGCGCTATGGTATCCCATATTCGCGCGAATAAGCATATAGTCGAGTTGCCTCGAGTGCTCTATGCCGGAAGAACAAACTTCAGCATAAACCAGAAGTGGCTGAAACTGCCGAGCATCACGAAAATATGGAATATGTCGTGGTAGGAATACCACTTTTTTAACTTCACAACATCATCGAGCGCGCAAAAGATTGTTCCCACAGTATAAAAAATCCCTCCAGCGAGAAGCCACAAAATTCCCTCAAGCGGTAACGTCTCTTTGAGGGGAACTAAAGCGATTACGATGAGCCAGCCCATTAGGAGATACAAGGAACCGGAAACCCATCTTTGAACTGGGCGAAAAACTTTTATCAAAACTCCGCAGAGAGCAAGACCCCAAATTGCGCCGAATATGCTCCATCCCCAGGATGTCGGCAAGACAATTAGAACAAGAGGCGTATATGTGCCGGCGATAAGGATATAAATGGCTATGTGGTCAAAAATTTGAAACAGGTTTTTTGCAGGATGATTTTTAGAAAGAAAGTGATACAGCGTGCTGAAAAGATAAAGCAGAACAAGCGATGCTCCGAAGACTGAAAAACCGACCACATGCGCCGCCGTGCCGCGCAGCGCGGCGAGCGTCACTAATAACGAAAGCCCTGCAATCGAAAGAAGCGCGGCGACAAAGTGCGTCGCGCTACTGAGTGGTTCATTTGAATTGTCATCCCCCGTCATTCCAAAACGATATCACGAGCAGATGAGTAGGTAGAGGAGGTTTTATATAAACTCCAAATCTAACGAATCACACGAGTCGAATGAATCTATCACAAGCCTGCAAGGCTAATCCTTACAGAAAAATGTTTGCTATATGCTTATTCGCGCGAATAAGCATATAGCCGTGCTG
>CAZSPA010000044.1:0-5750 GCA_964608685.1 uncultured Candidatus Saccharibacteria bacterium | reverse complement strand
GTCAGTCGGCTCGAGCCGTATGTACTTGTGCGACTTGTTGCCGATGCGCGCGAGAGATGCGAATTCATCGCCCTGCGCGCCTGTAGCAAGAATTATTAGATTCTCCTTCGGGTACTGTTCCATATTCTCTACGGCAACGACTGTATCGTCCTTGTATTTGATGATGCCGATTTCTCGCGCGATTTCTATGTTGGTGCGCATTGAGCGGCCGTCTATCACGACCTTCTTCCCATATTCTTCGGCAAAATGCACGACGCGGATTAAGCGCTCGAGATGCGAAGCGAACATTGCGATGATAAGCCGGCCCTTTCCGTTCTTGATAATGTTGTCGAGCGTTTTGTAAACGGTTGATTCCGGAATTGAAAAGCCCGGCTGCCAAACATTCGTGCTGTCCATTAGGAGTGCAAGGACTTTTCGATTTTTGAAAATACTAAATGCCTCCTTTTCCTCATCGGATGGTTCGCCGTCCACATGGTTGAGTTTGATGTCGCCCGTGAACACAGCATCTCCCCACGGAGTCTCTATAATTATGCCCATCGAGTCGGGAACAGTGTGAGTTACGCCGAAAAAGCGGATTGTCGCGCGTCCTAATTTAATCACCTCGTCTTTTTCGACTTCGCGAATCTGTACGGGCGCTGTCTGCGCAAATTCTTCCTGGCGCTTCTTAATCATCATTCCCGTGAGTTTGCGCGTATAAATCATCGGATTTCCGATTCTGTCTATAATGTATGGAATTCCTCCGATGTGGTCGAGGTGGCCGTGGGTGATGAGAAGCCCGCGGATTTTGTCGCGCCTCTCTTCAAGATAGCCAGTGTTTGGAAGGATGTAGTCAATGCCCGGCGTTTCCACTTCGCTAAAAGAGAATCCGCAATCAACGATAAAAATATCGCCTCCAAATTCTATTGCCGTCATATTGCGCCCCACTTCCTCGACGCCTGCAAGAGGAATAATTCGAACAGTATCCTCTCCTGGAGCGGGAATTGGCGTACTCACGAGGCGATTTCGCGAATCCGGCGACTGGTGTTCTACGCGAGTTTTTCCTCTGCGAGGCGGGCGAGTAGAGAGAGGTGGGCCAAAACGCGGACGATTCGACGTCCGCGAGGGATGGCGACCCGGGCTTGTATGGCTTCCCCGCGAACGAAGGGGGGCGCGGGGTCGTGCTCCGCCCGGCCCTTGTTCCACGTTAGGCGAAGCAGGAATTTTCCCGCTTTTACTTGGGTAATATGACGGCTGTGGCTCCACCCCGTTAGAGACAGTCCCCGCTAGAAGCCGGGAGTCCGATTTTTGTTTCGAGGCGCTAGTGTGCACGCGAGCTTCTAACGGGGCAGATCGCGGCCGTGCATTGTCTGTACCAGATGTGTCCATATTATTTAGATTTCTATTTTATTAAGTAAAGTCGGGCATATTTCGTGCGACTGCGGTCTCTAACGGGGTAAATAATCTTTTATTTTTTACTCATGCTCGTCAGTAAAGAAGTTCCAAACTTTTTCCGTTTCCGTGTACCACTCATGCACATTCAAGAACCTTTCTCCAGGGGTAGTAAGCGCCCCAAGCTTTATTCCAAGGATTTTCGATGGCACGATATAAATAAATTCCGGGGAATAAAGAAAAATTGCGGGATCGTCTTTTGCAACCGCGGAAACGAACGCAGCATAGGATGCCTCGCGCGCCTTTCTGTCGGTAGTCGCGCGCGCGCTTGCGAGCACGTTGTCAACCTTGGAGTTCGCATACATGGCCAAGTTAAGCCCGGGGTCGTTGCGCTGGCTTGAGTGCCAAAAAGCGAACAGGTCAAGCGTACGGCCTACCACCTCTCCGAAAAGCAGCGCGTCGTAGGCTCGTGGCCGTATTATATTGCTGTTTATTTCCGAAAGCGGATACACCTTGACGCTGACATTAACACCAAGTTCGCGCCAAGAGTCTGCGATTTTGTTTGCCGTTGCCACAAGTTCCGCAGAATCAGATGTTGCGAGCGCGAATGAAAGAATCTGCTTCTTCTTTTTCCATACGGACGTTTTCGTATCGTATGTCCATCCGCCGCGCGAAAGAATGTCTCGTGCTTTCGCGATATTCACGGACGACGATGCTGTATTGACTGCATATCCGGCAAGATTTGATCCTATCACCCCGGGAGGAATCGGTCCGTTGAGAACCGTGCCGTATCCCAAAAGAACAGAATCTACAACCTCCTGCTTGTCTAGACTCGCGTCCAGCGCATATCGCACAGCCGCATCCGCAAGTACGGGGGAATGTCCCTGATTGAAGAATACTCCAAAAACTCGTGGTAGCGGAACGCGCATCACCGTGTCCTGTGTGTGCTTCAAGGATGGCAAAGAAGAAGGTGAAATACCTGCCATGCTATCAATACTTCCCGAGTTATAAGCTTTTATCAGTGCTTCTACATTTGGATAAAACAAGAATCTGATTTTGCTTAGGTATGGTTCGCCGAGGGCGAATTTTTTGAATGGAGAGAGGGTGTAACTTGTCGCGATGCCGCTGCTGTCCGTCTGAAAGGAGTCAATCTTATATGGGCCGCTCCCGATTGGTTGCCTATTGAGAAGACTGAATGGAAATTCTTCCGCGCTTATGGAACCCCATAAATGTTTGGGCAAGATTCCAAGAGTCGTATTTTCAAGAAATGGCGCGTAAGCACGCTGCAACGTGAATATCACCGTGCGTTCATCGGGACTCGAGACAGCAACGCCGTCCCAATCGGCGCGTCGCGGACTCTTGATTTCCGGATTTTGCGCTGACTGGACAGTAAAAAGAACATCGCTTGCGGTAACGCGAGTACCATCATGAAAAACAGCGTTTTTTCGAAGCGTGAATGTGTATGTCATTCCATCGATGGATATATCAAATTTCTCCGCCAGATCCGGTACCACTGAACCGTCTGCTAGGGATCTTGTTAGTCCGGAATAAACAAGAGTCGTCAAATCTCCGTCTATCTGCGAGATATCCAGAATAGAATTAATAAAGCGCGGCGGGCTTATCACTCCCTCCGTGAGCATTCCTCCCGAACTTGGAATAACCACAGAAACTGCATTGTTGACTCCTATTAAAAGAACGAGTGCGCTAGCTGAAAGGATTATTGAAACCATGTAAAGCAACAGGCGTTCTCCGGGACTGAAGGTATGAAGAATTCCATCCAAAATAGAGAAATAGGAATGACTTCGCGGTTTTGTCATCGCGGTTTTTAGAATTCGAGAAGCACGGATTGTTCCGTTTTCTCCAGATGTGCCAGAGTCAAAACCTGAATTAAATTGCATAGCGCTACAGAGCGCTTGCGCGGTCGCCATTTAGAGGCGCCGGCGCGGAAGCCGAGCCTAACTAGTTAATAAATTTATGAGTGCCGATAGTGCAAACAATGTACCAAGAATTATCGTAGCAAAGAATAAAGTCTTCTCCAAGCCCCTGCGAGTGTGGAAACCTGAGCTGAAGTTATCCGCTCCGAACGCCCCTCCCAAGGATGCCCCAGTCCTCTGCAAGAGAATTGCAATGATAAGAAGCACCGAGAGCGCTATCTGCACATATGGCAGTATTCCTTGGAGGGCTACCATTGAGTGCCAGTATAGCATAAGTGAATTGGAAAATCAAATTTTGTGCAGTGGAAAAGTTCAGATGCAGTTGACATAAGAATTTCAGTTTATATAATAGCCCCCGCATTATAAGCACATAAAATATTGGTTATATGAAAAAACAGTCCCAAAATACAAAGATTAATATTCAGCCCATCGCGGACCGCGTCTTGGTGAAGCGACTGGATTCCGAAGACAGGAAATCTCCGTCCGGGATAATCATCCCCGACACCGCCCAGAAAGAGAAGTCCAAAATCGGACTTGTAGTCGCGGTCGGTCCCGGCAAATACGGCGACGAAGGAGACCTGATTCCTATGTCCGTGAAAGTCGGTTCCAAAGTTGTCTTTAATTCCGGTTGGGACAATGAGGTTGACACGGGAGAAAAAGATGAGGAATTTTTCCTTGTTAAGGAGAGTGATATTCTAGCAGTAATTAAATAAGTTTTTCTTTCTACTAACTACTCACTACTAAACTATTCTTATGGCAAAACAAGTAATTTTCGATGAAGATGTGCGAAGTGCCTTAAAACGCGGAGTTGATGTGGTCGCGGGCGCGGTGCGAGTAACGCTTGGGCCCCGCGGGCGCAATGTCGCGCTTGATAAATCTTGGGGGGGTCCCACGATTACGAATGACGGCGTAACAATCGCGAAAGAAATCACGCTTGCCGACAAGTTTGAAAACATGGGCGCCTCCATCGTGAAAGAAGTCGCCACAAAAACGAATGACAAAGCAGGCGATGGAACGACCACGGCGGTCGTACTCACGCAGGCGATTGTTCACGAAGGGTTGAAGCGAACGGCTATGGGCGCGAACGCGATGGTAGTTCGGCGGGGAATTGAAGCGGCGGCGCGCGACGCGGTTGCCGCCTTGAAGGCAATGGCTCGCCCAGTAAAGGGCAAGCTGGACATTCGCCAGGTTGCAACTGTCTCCTCCGAATCGGAAGAATTGGGAAAGACTATTGCCGACACGGTGGAAAAGGTTGGAAAAGACGGAGTTGTTACAGTCGAAGAATCGCAATCATTTGGTATAGACTCCGACTTTGTTGAAGGAATGGAGTTTGATAAAGGTTATGTTTCTCCTTACATGATTACCAACGCAGAGCGAATGGAGGCCGAGATGAAAGACGCGTCCATATTGATTACGGACCGAAAGATTTCCACTGTTAAAGACATTCTGCCACTGCTCGAAAAGCTTGCGCAAACTGGAAAGAAGGAGCTGTTTATAATCGCGGAAGACGTTGATGGCGAGGCGTTGGCCACATTCGTGGTCAATAAATTGCGCGGAGCTTTCAATGTTCTCGCGGTCAAAGCTCCCGGATACGGCGACCGGAAGAAAGAAATGCTTGCAGATATTGCGATAACAGTCGGCGCGCAAGTCGTGTCGGAAGACCTCGGAATCAAAATTGAAAACGCGGAACTCTCAATGCTCGGGCGCGCGAATCGAGTTGTGGCAACGAAAGATTCTACGGTACTCGTCGGAGGCAAGGGAAAGAAATCGGAAATCGAGGAGCGCGCCGCGCAACTGCGAAAACAGTCCGAGAATTCTGACTCCAAGTTCGACAAAGAGAAGCTGGACGAGCGAATCGCGAAATTGTCTGGCGGCGTGGCGGTAATCCGCGTGGGCGCGGCGACTGAAATGGAAATGAAATACCTGAAGGACAAAATCGAAGACGCGGTGAATGCTACGAAAGCGGCCATAGCGGAAGGCATTGTGCCGGGCGGAGGTTCCGCTCTTGCGAAAGTGGGGGAGAAGCTGTCCAAAAAAATAGATGCGAAGGCGCACGACGAATACACAATCGGCTACCGAATTTTGCTATCCGCGCTTTCAGCGCCTCTCTTGCAAATCGCCAAGAATTCCGGCAGGGAAGACGGCGCTGTCATTTTGCAAGAAGTAATAAAGAAAGGAGGAGCATTCGGATTTAACGCTGTGGAGACAGAATCCGGAGAAAGCAATGTCGTGGATATGTTTGAAGCGGGAATTATCGACCCGGTAAAAGTTACGCGAAGTTGCGTGGAAAATGCGGCATCCGCCGCGGCAGTTCTGCTCACGACCGAAACCGCAGTCGCGGATGCGCCGGAAGAAAAGAAGAATGCATCTGCTGGCGGAATGCCTGGCGGAATGGGAGGCGGGGAGGACTACTAAAGAGGCGCTCAAAGATACGAGGTTTTTAAGGGA
>CAZSPA010000043.1:0-5754 GCA_964608685.1 uncultured Candidatus Saccharibacteria bacterium | reverse complement strand
ACCGCCCCCGCGTCCGTCGCGTATGTAAGTTCCACTCGGCCGTTTTCGTACAAGTCGGCGAGTTCGGGGCCGACACCCGGATAATCAAGGCCTGCGGAAATAGAATGCGTAGGGGCGATTTGTCCGTCTTCCGTCTGGAGGAAGAGAGACTTGTATCCTTGAAAGATGCCGAGTTCGCCGGCGATTTTGCGCGACGAGTGCTCGCCTAGCTTTTTCCCGATTCCGCCCGCCTCAACGCCGATTAATCGCACGGAAGCGTCGGGAATGAAGTCGTAAAAACTCCCCATCGCATTTGAACCGCCGCCGACGCACGCGACTATCGCGTCCGGCAGTTTATTCTCACGCGCGGCGAGTTCCGAGCGAATCTCGCGCCCGATTACGGATTGGAAATACCGGTTCATTTCAGGGTAGGGGGCGGGCCCCAGGACCGAGCCGATACAATAGTGCGCATCGTCAAGATTTTCCATCCAGAATTTGAGCGCCTCGTTCACTGCGTCTTTGAGCGTTTTGCTCCCGTATTCTACGGGCACTACTTTTGTGCCGAGGCGCTCCATGAGAAAGACATTCGGACGCTGGCGCTTAATGTCCTCGCTTCCCATGAATACGATGCATTTAAGGCCTAATTTGGCCGCGACGGTGGCAGTGGCCACGCCATGCTGGCCGGCGCCAGTTTCGGCAATAAGCGTGTTTTTGCCGAGGCGTTTCGCTAGAAGCCCTTGCCCCAAGCAATGAGTAATCTTGTGCGCGCCCGTGTGGTTCGCACCCTCATTCTTGAGATACACTTTTGCGCCTCCGAGGTCCGCAGTCGCTCGTTCGGCAAAAATGAGCGGAGTCGGACGGCCGGAATAATTGCGTAGGAGGTCTTGGAATTCACTCTGGAATGCCTCGTCCTTTTTCGCGCGCTCAAATTCCGCGCCAAGTTTGCGGAGCGTGTTCCACAGCATTTCAGGTACATACGCCCCTCCATATGCAGAATCCCCAAAAAAACCTCCTCTGCTTCGTTGCGAGGCCCCTGCGTCGCGCTCATCGTATGAACCATACGCCTCACGCGCCGCTTTCCCCGCGCCTTGCATATGAGATTTTTTTTGAGGATTCTGCGAACTAGGCATATAGGGCTTTTTTCAGTTCATTTATTTTTTGTATAGGGTCCACTGATTGAAGTACCGATGTACCTACAAGAATACCGCTAATGCCGCACTTGCGCACCCTTTTTACATCCTCGGCGGTTCCGATTCCAGATTCGCTGACGATGAACGTGCCTTTCGGGATTTTTGCCATGAGTTTCTCCGTCACCGCAATATCGGTATTAAAAGTTTTCAGGTCTCGGTTGTTGATGCCTATGATATGAGCCCCCGCGCGGAGCGCCTTTTCTATCTCTTTTTCGTCATGCACTTCCACGAGTGCGTCGAGGCCGAGCGATTCTCCGAGCTTCAGCAAATGCGCGAGTTCCTTTTCCTCCAGAATGGATGCAATCAATAAAAATGTGTCCGCGTGGAGAAGAAACGTCTCGTAGACCTGATACTCATCAATAATGAAATCTTTTCGCAAAATTGCTTGCGGGACCCGCGCGCGCACCTCTTTGAGCAAATCATTGCTCCCGCCGAAATATTCGGCATCTGTCAAGACCGAAATAACATCGGCATCGCTTTTCGCATAAAGGTCGGCAACTTCAAGGGGAGAATCCGCAATCAGCTCTCCCGCACTTGGCGAGCGGGGCTTTATTTCCGCAATCAATACAGGACCTTTCTCAAATAGTGCGCGAAATGGTCGTCGCTCGGTTGCAAAGCTAGCGGCCTCTTTTTGCAGAATTTCAAGCGGACGAACTGCCTTCAAGGCCTCGACCTCGATTTTTTTATTTTCTACTATTTCCTCTAATATGCTCATTGTGTCATTATAGACGCACTATGACTTTAGTGAAAATATGCGGAATACGGTCAATTGAAGAGGCGGAAGCCGTGGTTGCAGCGGGTGCAAATGCGCTTGGCTTTCATATCGCACTCAATCATTCCAGATGCCCGATAGACATCGAGAGCGCGGCAAAAATTATCCAGAGAGTTCCATCTCGTGTTGCCACTGTTATTGTAACGACGCTTGATAATGCAAATGCAATTATTGATACGGCAGATCGAACAGGAGCGAGTCGTGTCATACTCGAATTAAGAAAGAGACGGCCAAAACTCAAGATATGGAGGGCGGTGCATGTCATGGATAATGACGCGGTAGCCAACGCTAAAAAGTACGAGAGCCTTGTCGACTGCGTCTTGCTCGATAGTATGGACAAAAAAACAGGCGCGCGCGGCGGAACCGGTAAAACACACGATTGGAACGTAAGCCGAAAGGTTGTTGAATCCACTCGTGTGCCGGTGATTCTGGCAGGCGGTTTAACCACGGAGAATGTTGCCGATGCTATACGAACAGTTCAACCATATATGGTTGACGTTGAATCCGGAGTTTCAAATCCCGACGGAACAAAAAATCTGGAGAAGGTTAAGTTGTTTGTTGAGGTGGCCAAAGCATCTGGGGTGTAGATATAACAAACAACCTCTGCCACGCATCGCGCTGCGTGGGAGAGGTTGTCGCCAATTACTGGCTCTCGGGTATAGATTCGAATTATCGGCCCGGCAGAATCAATATCGTTTTATCCGGGTAGACAAAATCAAGTGGGCGGTCTTGAATGCTCCAGCTGACGTCAGCAGCTCCGAAATCCAGCTCGATTCCAAACTCCTCGGCAAACACGACGTTTTTTCTGGTCAGACTCAAGTCTCCCCGTTGACCATTAACTTGCCGATTTATCATATAGGCAACGTACCAGACATAATCGAGCTCGAATCGGCGAACTTCATCTATCGGAAATGCTGAGAGAGGAATTTCGTCGAACAACTCGTCAAAATACACCTTTCTGGGACTCGGTACGCGACTACGTTGCTGACGCAGCATTTCCTTTAAGACTGAAGTACTGACGGCAATCCTTGTACCACGATGACCCAGAAATTCGGCCAAGGTGGTCGGACCTATTGTAATAATCCTACCATGCTTCTTCATTGCATCTCCTTTGAGCTTTTTGGTTGATCGAAAATTACACTTTAAGTACGGCTTGCGAGGAACCACTATTCCCCCTAAGCCGTACTCAACCAGAGCGTCAACCGACTATTTTCAAGGAACGAAGACCAAACCGTCTCCAACGTATCAGGGGGGGGAATTTGTAAAGGCCATAGCCGCCAGAGGCGGCTCGCAGATTTACGCAGAACTCACGCAGATATACGCAGAAAGATTACGCGATGTTCCTTAGAAGCAGGGCTAAAAATGCTAACAATTTACGCCTAGGCGTAAATTGTTAGTATTTGGGTTCTGCTTTTTCGCTACTGACTACTTTCTACTAACTACTGACTATAATTTCGAGAATTGTAAAGACTCATCTTCTGTAGTAATGTGCAGGCATGAAGCCAATCCACGCAGATAAAGCGCCGAAAGCCATTGGGCCATACTCGCAGGCGGTCGTCGCTGGCAACCTAGTTTTCTGCTCTGGGCAGATTGCGCTTGAACCTTCGGGCGTAATGGTGGAAGGGGGAATCAAGGAGCAAACTGTGCAGGTGTTTAAAAACCTTGAAGAAGTCCTTCGCGCTGCGGGCATTGGATTAGATTCGGTCGCGAGCGTCAGCGTATTCCTTCGCGACATGAATGATTTCAAGGAAATGAACGAAGTGTACGCAAAAACTTTCGGCGAGCACAAACCCGCTCGCGCCACAGTCGCCGTCTCTGGGCTTCCGAAAAATGCGCTTATCGAAATTTCCTGCATCGCCCATGCCGCAGATTAACGCGAAAGAATACACGCAGATTTACGCAGATATAGTCTAATCATAAATATGAAAAAATTTGATGTAAAAATGGTAGAAGAAGCTCGCGAGCACTTGCGAGGGGTGGCGCGCGAAACCCCTCTGCAATTTCACGCGGGATTATCTCATCACTTTGGCGCGAAGATTTATCTCAAGCGAGAAGATTTGCAAATTGTGCGCTCGTACAAATTGCGCGGTGCGTACAACAGAATGCGCTTACTTACTCCAGCAGAAAAAAGGCGAGGCATCGTGTGCGCGAGCGCCGGAAATCACGCGCAGGGAGTTGCCTTCAGTTGCAAGCAGTTGAAAACACGTGGAATTATTTTCATGCCTCGCAATACTCCTCGGCAAAAAATCGATCGCGTGCATAACTTGGGCGGCTCATTCGTAACAGTCGAGCTTTTCGGCGACACATTTGACGAGGCGTTTGGAGAAGCCAAAAGCGCATCGCAAAAAAAGCAGATGGTCTTTGTGCATCCTTTCAACGACCCTTTCGTCATCGCCGGCCAGGGAACCGTAGGCGTTGAGATTCTTGAGCAATTATCCGCTAAAGGCGGATCCGCCTCCGGCGGAAAAGAACAAATTGATTTAGTCGTCGTGCCGATAGGCGGAGGCGGTCTATGTGCTGGTCTCGGCTCATATATGAAATGGAGAAGCCCAGCGACAAAGATTATAGGCGCGGAACCGGCGGGGGCTCCTTCAATGTCGGAAGCGATAAAAGCGGGGAAAGTTGTGACCCTGGAAAAGATAGACACCTTCGTCGATGGTGCGGCTGTAAGAACTGTGGGCGACCTCACATTCAACCTCTCTAAAAAAGTCTTGGAAAAGTTAATTCTTGTTCCGGAAGGCAAGGTGTGCGAGACAATGATTTCTCTCTATCAGCGCGACGGCATAGTCGCAGAGCCCGCGGGCGCGCTCGCCATCGCCTCGCTTGAACAAATCGGGAAATCCCTTAAGGGTAAAACTGTGGTCTGCATTGTAAGCGGTGGCAACAACGACATCAGTCGTTATCCGGAAGTGATAGAGCGAAGCCTTGTCTATCAAGGCCTCAAGCACTATTTTATGATTAGCTTCTCGCAGAGGCCGGGCGCCCTTAAGCGCTATCTGAACGAGGCGCTGGGGCCCACGGACGACATCACGCTATTCGAGTACACGAAGAAAAACAATCGCGAGAACGGCCCCGCTCTCGTCGGCATAGAACTGGCGAATAAAAAAGATTTCAAACCTCTCTTGAAACGGATGGACAAGATTGGGATGTCGTACGAACTCATCGAAAAAGACAGTCCGATTTTCAGTTTCCTGATTTAGAAAAAGGCGCACTATGATTCGTTTCGTAAGACGGGAGGATTACGCATTAGTTATCGTTGGCATGCTTGCGCACGAATATAAAAAGCGGCCAGTTCCCCTATCCCTGATAGCAAAAGAATATGCAATATCGTTATTATTTTTACGCAATCTGGCAAATGAACTGCGCGACGCGGGCGTTATTAAAGCGATTGAAGGAAAAGACGGCGGATACTATCTGACAAAAAATCCGCGGCGCATCAAAATGGGCGAGATACTTAGGATTTTTTCTAAAGGGCAGGACATTGCCTGCTGTCCTTTAGGCAAAAAGGGCAGTCATAAAAGACGATGCCCGAAGAAGAAATCCTGTCTGGCAGGGAATACATGGAGACGGCTTAATAAAGAATTTATCGATAGAGTCCATAAACTTTCTCTGCAAGATTTTCTGGAGTACAAATCATCCGCCGGAGGCGGACCATCCTCTCCTCCGAAGTAGGACCGACCTTCGGTGGGCGGAGGTAAAAGCCCCGCTAAACGAGACTAACACTTGCTTAGTGTTAGTTAGCCGTGGTACATTTCATTGATGTTCCCCTCTCTTTTAATAACATCCAGAGAAACGCTTGAGGTGGCCATTGTT
>CAZSPA010000042.1:4393-5892 GCA_964608685.1 uncultured Candidatus Saccharibacteria bacterium | reverse complement strand
GATTTTGTTGGCGAACGAAGTGAGTTTATAAAATCTTACACCCAGCACCATTTTGGTATCTGTACTCATGTACGCATTGTACGACTTTGTTGAGACGGTCTCAACGATATCTGGCGGCCAAGTGACAGTTGTGGGATGTCAAAATGGTGCTGGGTTGCGAAATTATAATTCGCTTCGCTCATAACAATTTCTGCAATCTATGGCCGTCCTGCTTTGAATAGTTGCGCGCCTTGAGAGCTTGCGGGTATTTGCGATGCGGTGGGGGCTGGCAGCGGCGCGAAAGGGTCAGTCCGCCCGACAGTCTCCTCCGTAATCGGCGTACTAAAATCTTTTAAGCGGAGAAAAGACGGGTCGGAAAAGATTGTCCCGGAAAGTGAGACGGAGTGCAGAATAAGCAGAGTTTCAACAAAGGTTTTGTCGCCGGGGTTGCTTGCTAAATCTCCACTCTCTGTGTTCAGTATGTCGCCAGGCGCCTGCGAGAATGAGCTGTATAAGAAAAATCCGACAACCACAAGGACTATCCCCAACAGAATCATCTTATGTCTGACAATAAAGTCCATACCCGTACACTAAAACTGCCGTAATTCTTGTTGCGATAAATCCAGCGACCACTGGAGCGCTTTGATCAAGGGAAACATTTCTTCAATGTAATGATATGTATTCATAGTTAAGCAACGGCAGTATTAGTGTGCGGGCATAAATTATTATCGGAGCCAATAGGTTCTTATTATAATATTGTATAGGTAGATGGATTCAGTTTGGGCCATCGCTTTCGTGCCGCCTCCTGCTTGCAAGGTCCGAGCCGTCGAACCTTCCGGCGTCACAGTCAAAGAAACGACATCGACAATGCGCAGACTGGATTCGAGCTCTTCCATGAATCGAACGAAGTCAACATAAGTACCCCTCGTTGTGAATTTCAGAGTCAGTGAGTCGTACTTTTGCTTTCCAGCGCTTATCGCGCCTACCACTGTTTGGGCGGATGCCCCGTCTGTAGGATTGCTTATGACAACGTTCTGAAGGCTCATGCCAAAACGGCCTGCGACGCTATCGAGGTCCAATATTAACCTGATGTTGTCCACGTGGTCAGGCACCATTTTTTTCAAATCCTCGAGCGCGGCCGGGTCAAAAGCGTTCCTGCGAGACAGTAATGTGCTTTTTAATTTCTGAAGTTCAGCCGACTTATCAAGCGCTTGGTTGTATTGTTCAATCTGCGCTTGAAGCACTTGAGTATTAGTGTATGCCGGTTGCGTATACTGGAAAAACACGATGCCAGCGACAATGAGACCGATTAAAGAGATGATTCTGCGAGTCATAATGTATTTTGCAAAATTGGTGCCGGGTTATCGTTATTGTTGCTGCTGGTAGACAGACGGCTGCGCTTCGGAGGCAGGCGCGGATAAATCTTCGTCACCGGCGCTCCCCGAAGCGTTCTTCGTGGCATATCGAAGGGATGCGGGAGTCAGAAGCGCGGTTAAACTGAAATGAACGCCGTCTTGCTC
>CAZSPA010000042.1:0-4383 GCA_964608685.1 uncultured Candidatus Saccharibacteria bacterium | reverse complement strand
TTGGAGAAAATCGGACTTGCTAATACACCCACCCTGCTGAATATATCCGCCTGCAATGCTATGGAGTTGACACTGTTTGCAATACCGTTCATCTTAATCGTTATGTTTTGCGAGTCCGTCGCCTCAAAGTCAAGAGACCTGAATGAAACCGTGGTCAAAGTCACTTGTTCGAGCATGTGGAAAAATATCGAAAGAGCGGTGTGATTTCGCAAAATTATATCGGCAACGCGCATCCTGTCGTCGAGACGCGCAAGTTCTTGTATGAGGGACGGTTCAAAAGCAGCCTGTGCGCGTTTTAGCTGTTCCACCTTGCTGGCACTGCTTTTCTCAAGAAATTGCTCGTATAGAAACACGCCAACGCCAAGAACAATCGAAACGACAAAAATAATCGCGGAGACGATCGATAAAAGGTCGAGAAGACTGCCCGAGTGCGTACGCGCGCCGGCTGCGTCCTGTGCAGTATCGTGCGGTATGAAATTGGAGTTTATGCCTGAATCCATATGTTAGAGATTCTTAGCGAGCAAAGCGAGGTTAGAAGCTCTTACACCCCGCCCCAATTTTAAGCTCCAGCATTTCCTGCAAATTAATTCTGGCTGCGACTGTGTTTTATAGTTTTGCATATTTTTTTCAGTTTTAAAATTGGAGCGGGATAAAACAAAATATATTCGTTGCGCTCATTATCTTTGCTTTAACTTGCGAAGCGCGATTCCGGCAGAGACGGCAAACCCAGGCCCGATCTCGCGCAACACATTTCCCAAAAATGCAGGCGCCTCGGTTCGAGAAAACGGATCCGCTATTTCAACCTCCGCCTGCAGAGACTTCTTCGCATATTCTGCGAGTCCGGGAAGCGACGCGCCGCCGCCTGAAAGCAACACATGCGATACATTCTTATTGTACCGCTGCCCGTAGCTCAATAATACCCGGTCTACCTCCGAAAACACGCGAGAGAGTGTTGATAACAATGCCCCTTTAATTTTGTCGTTTTCGTCGGCGCTGTATGCGGTCGAATCCGTGAGCCCGCGTTCTCTTTTCACGCGCTCCGCTTTTTCGAATTCCCAAGATAGAGAGCGTGCGAGAGTTTCCGTCATGTGCTGTCCGCCTGTTGTGACGAGATGCGTGAGCCGAACAATTCCGCGCTCGACGATATACATTTTCGTTGTCGAGGCGCCAAGGTCAACCACAAGCGAGGGTGCAATACCATGCCCCATAGAAGAGCGTATCGCGCCAAAAATCTCTATTTCATAAAAATTCACAGTGAGTCCGACAGTCTTTGCAATCGTTTGATAGTTGCCGAGTGTGTCGTTGTGGATTGCGACGAGCAAAACCTCCTGCCCTTTTGCCCGCATTGGAGACAATTCTTCTATCTGGTCAAACGCGCTCTTTTCGTCATCATCTTTCGGAACGACAAACCAATCGAGAGAAACTTCTGAAACTGGTATCGGTATGTATTTTCTTGCCTCAATCGGAAGCATTCGCTTTAGGGACTCATTGTCGACCTTGGGCATGTCTAAAATAGTCACGATGCTCGAAGCAAACGGTATCGCGAGGCCTCCGGAGCGCGCAGTAACGTTTGCCTCCCGCATAAGGTCAACGAGCGCTTCCGAAATTTTCTCCGGCGTAAGCTTTACTGCCTTTCCGACAGCCGCTTCTCCATAAGGCCCCAGCGCGATTTCCCCATAGGTTTCAAGAACCGCCACTCCGCGAGACGAGCGTAGCTGCACGATTTTCGCCGAGCTCGCGCCAATATCAATTCCTAAAATACTTCCTTCTCTACTTCCGCCGAGTGCGGAACCAAGTTTCTTTACAACATCGCCGATAGAGAACGCCATACCATGACAGTATACAGCATTTTGTATGCAGTATTCTGCTTTTTGCTCACAATGCGTCTATCTTTGATGCAAGTATGAAATCATTTTCTGACAGCCCTTTTATAGCGTGGGTTGAAAGTTCCACGACCACCTTTCCGTACGAAATATGCACGTCGGGATGATGGCCTTCCCTCTCGGCGATTGGGGTTATTTTGTTGGCAAAATTCATCGCCTCCACAAAATCACTGAATTTGAATTGTTTTATAAGCCATCTCCCATCTTCTCCCAGCGCCCAGCCTCCAACCTGCTTTAATAATTCCTTTGCCTGCGAAATGGAAAACGGTTTTGTGCCGCTCTCGCACGGAATGCAATGTTTTTGAGCGAAATCCATATTAAGCGCGAATTATATCATGCAACGGTGTATATTTAATGTGTGGAATTTCTTAACGCAATAAAAGGACATTTTAATGTACTCCTTGACATAATTTTGCCTCGCAGAGCGCGAACTGTGCGCGCGGAAAACTGGACGCTTGACGACCTCGCGGTATCGCCAAAGACGCACGAAGCATGCGGTACCCAAATCACGACGCTTCTGGATTACAAAAATCCAGCGGTTGAGGACTGCATTCGCGCGCTCAAATACGACGGCTCATCGCGTTCTGCGGAACTTCTCGCCGGCGCGCTTGCGGATTATCTGCGAGAAGAAATTTCGCAAGCGAGAAGTTTCTCCTCTCGTCAGATTTTGCTCATGCCCATTCCACTTTTCAAGTCCCGTGAACGAGAACGCGGGTTTAATCAAATTGAAACCGTGCTCAAAAAATTGCCGAAGGAATTTCTGGATGGAGAGCTCGCGTCGTTTGTTCCGGAGGCACTTGCGCGAACGCGCGAGACGAAACAACAGACGCACCTCTCGCGCTCAGAACGGCTCAAAAATATGACAGGCGCTTTTTCTGTCCCAGTTACCGAATCTATCCGCGACTCGCATATATTTTTGATTGACGATGTCACCACCACGGGAGCCACGCTCGCGGAAGCGGCGAAACCACTTGAAAGAGCCGGCGCGAAAGTTTCTGCGATTGCCCTCGCGCGGGCGTAAACCGCGCAAACCTGAAAAAGTATTATTGACTTATAGTATCCGGTCGGATATTTTAAGTCAATAATAAAATAATAATAAAATAATCCGATTGTTTTAATCCGGTTATATTTGTATTCTCAACTTTAGCGAGAAAAGGCTCCCTTGGCGTGGGCCACCACATTAAATTCTTTTTCGACCGTCAAAACACTTGGAGAGATATCGAGCTTAAGATACGATGCGCTAATTGGAGGAGTGCGGCGAATGGTAAGCCAGCAGGTTGCTAACCTGTAACCGCGTTAAAAACGGTTTGTGGGTTCGAGTCCCACCTCCTCCGCACATGAAATTTTGCGCGCGATTTGCGTGCTAGAGTTTCGTGCGAAGGAGGGCGAGCGAACTGTTTCGCTCGCGTGTGGGGCTCGAACAGCGGAGCGTTGCCGAGCGAACACGCGAGGCAGCGAGCTGGTGCCCAGACCAAGATTTTTGACGAAAAATCTTGAGTCGCGGGAGGGTCTTACCTCCTCCGCCTTCGGTCGCCGAAGCGACCTTCGGCGGACAAAGTCCGCTAGAAGGTTGCGAAGGAGGCTTTCGGTTCGCAGTAGCGAACCTACGGCGTGACGAAGTTCGCAAAGATATACACGGTACGGTATAGGCAAGTAAGACATTTACTTTACTATGTGAATATATGGCCTTAGAAAGTAATAATCAGCCGCCAAAGAAAAGACCTATTGAGGAGGTTAAGCCCAAGACATTTCTCCAAAGAACGGGGCTTCGTGCAAAACAAGGTGCCAGAATTGCGGCCCTTGCATATGGGCTCGGTGCTGCGGCTGGAACATGGACTGGTATAGAGACTAGGGATTTATCAAGGAAGGGTACTCAATATGACCCAGTGGAGCATGCAAAACTTGCTAAAGAAGTAGCGGCTCGCAAAAGGATTGAACCGCCGCTCGCTACCCCAAAACCTGATTTCAAGCGTCCTACAGAGAGGGCAAAACAAGAACCACCGATCAAAAGAACGGAACTAAGAACCTGGAAAGAAAAATGGCGTGACACTGTTGCGCGAGCTCGTATTGCTGCTAAAGAGATTAAGGAAACTGCAAAAGTGATGGGGGGTGAACTTAAAAAGTGGTCTGAAGAGGTGAAAGCTAAAGTAAAAGAAGTCGGAGCGGATCCAGAAAAGTTTATAAAGGAGACAGACATGTATAAATCAATGCTCCTTAAATACTATGATTTAGCCGAGGTCGTTGATACTGGAATTCTCTTGGGGTCAGGTGGTTTTGTGTTTCTTATGCTAGGCGGCTTTGTGAGTAGGAGGTTGGAAAAAGCCAAAGGCGATATAGTGAATAGAATAGAGCACTTGGAAATGATGGCGAAAATTAATGAATTGGTTCGCAACGCCAATGCAAATATGGAAAATGAAGAAGAGCTCGCAGACATGAGAGAACAGCGCGCCGCATTGAATGAAAAAAGCGCGGAATTCGGTGCAAGGATGTCTACGGCCCG
>CAZSPA010000041.1:0-5897 GCA_964608685.1 uncultured Candidatus Saccharibacteria bacterium | reverse complement strand
CTTTATCGAACTTGCCCCTTTGTTCCGGGTCGGCGGCCCACGGGTTCCAGCTCATGCTTGACGAAGAATCGATTTCCAAAAATAAATCAGGCGTCCTTTTTATTGTTTCATAACCTTCCTGCATTTGATACGTCCGTTTCAAAGTGTTCAGTACGGGCACCAGCCTGGGGAATGACATTAACGACTGTTGTATGTCAAGCGCGCCTTTGCCGGTCAAAGGCTCGCCGATATTCCAGGCTGTCCTGTAGGACGGCGTCCGCTCGCCGACTTCGTCGTCCTCTTGTATCATCCTCATCAAAAGCTCGCGCGCCCGCGCGCGGTACATTAATCGAAGCGCATCGTCCGGCTTTGTTCCGTCGAGCGCTCCAAACACGCCGGCGAAACCGCCCGGGTCGTTTTTGTGATTTTCATATAACATCTGCGTAACTTGCGGGTTCTCGCCGCCGCTTTTCTGGTCCTCGCGCAGCAAGCTTTGGGTCGGGTCTTCGCCCATCAGCGTCTTGAGATCGCCGGCTATAACGAGCGCTTGCTGGCCTGATCCCTGGCCTGAGCCTTGTCCATCACCAACGTCACCGGCGCCGCTTTGCTGGTCCTGCTTCAGCAAAGGCTCTAAAATTTTTGCAAGTTCCGTGGCTTTAGGCTGCCATGTTTTCCTGTCCCTCCAGTCGCGGCCCATGACTTTTACTATTTTATCCGCTGCGCCTTCGGCCTGTTTGTCTATCGTAACAAGGTTTTTAACGCCGAGGTCAGCGTCCCACATCTTTTCGTACGTTCTCACCAGCGATTGCCATACCAGGGAAGGGTCGGAGCCTTTTTCCTTTAATGTTTCTGCGACATGCCCTGAAAGCGACTTGTACTGCCATCTCGTAAGTTCGCCGAAATTCTCGCGGCCGTAGCCTTGGGCGCGGTGCGTGTTCAGAACAATGTCGCCGAAAATGTTTACAACAGTGTGCGCATACGGATTTGATAAGTTTGCGTCACCTTTAACTTGTCTAGACAAACCCTTTACAGACGCGTCGATAAGGCCCGCCTCTGTCAATTCGTCGTAAGTACAGATTACCCAGTGGCCGATCTCATGTTGAAACTCGGCGCGGGCGAATTGCGAGATGTGCTCGTCTTCAGAATCAACGAAATCGTCTTTAGGATCGAATTCCGGCATCGAGCCTTGGTCGAAATTTATTTTCCATGTTCTTGTGTTGATGGAAAAGCCTGCGTGCACTTCGTCGCTTTTTTTCGCTTCGTCGACGGTCGGATCCGGCAGTCCTATCGCGTACATGTCAATCGCGGCTTTACGGAACGCGTCGCGCACGAGCTGTGTTTTATCGGCGGGCATAGGATCACCACTTATCCATAAACAGTTTTATTACCCTGTTAACCTCTACGCCAGCGTCTTTCAGGTTTTTCAGGCCATACTCCTTTGACACTTTAACAAGGTATTGCATAGAAGGCGCTGCCGCGACTACGGCCAGCTTTGCATTATTCTTTGCAAAGGTTGTGTTAGGGACAGTTACTTCGTCGCGCATGGCACGGCTTATGGCAGCGGCTATCAGCGGCCTGTGTTCCGGTGCGGACGCGTAAGCGAACACGAACGGGTGGCCTGTTGTGTAATTCACAGCACCATTCTCGCGCGCGACCTGCTGGGTTTTTAACGCATCGCTCACATAGGCTGAACCGGGTATCATTCCCATTAGTTCATAGGGCGTAATAGGCTCGCCACAATCTGCCATGTCGGTTTCAAGCAGGTGAGGGTCTATGGAACGCAATATCCTGTGAAGAACAGGCTTGCTGATGTTCGGGGGCAATTTCGGCTCCAGCTGAGCCGAGAAAGACGGTTCAACCGTTAGAACCTGGGGAGCCATTATCCTAAGCAGGTACGGGTCCTTGTAATCAGTTGGAAACAGCTTGAGCGCAAACTCGCCGAGTTCTCCCGCGGTCTCCTCGTATAATTCTTCATTCTGCGGCACGTCCGTATTCACAGGGTCTGCAACTACGGCAGGATCCGCCTCCCTTGCCTTTTTCATTTCATCAGCTATGCCCATTCAAAACACCTTACTTTTTCCTCGTCTTCTCCCTGACCCTTGACATCAGGTATTCTTTTGCTTCGGTTTCAAGCTCGCTGCCAAACATGACCCCCCTTGATACATCCATAAGCTCGCCTTCGCTTAAATCTTGCTGCAGCCTTTTCGCAAATTCCCTGAATTCGGGCGCGCTGGCCTGCCTTGCGAGCGGAGCGAACTGCGTCTGCAAAACGATGTCACCGTTCGCTGCTGCCTCGAGCCTTGAGCCTGTGAATTCCCTTTCGCCATCCATTATTTCCGGGAAATCGGTTACCAGGACGTCCCTGACAGCTGCGTAACCTTGCGATGCGCGCGCAACAACGCTTGAAACGTACTTGAATTCCGCGCCCACTGCTCCGGAACCGCCGTTCTCCTTTAACCTCGTTTCGACAGGTTCGAGCCTGTGAAAAAACGCATACGGCGCGACAGCCTCTACTATCGAAGGCTGGACGCCCGGATTTTTCGGATCCGCAAAAGCGTCGGCCAGCCAGGCGTAGGCTTTCGCGTACCTCTGCAAATCCAGGGCCGCGCGGCCTGATATGCCTGTCTGCGTCGCCTGGCAGACAGAGTTTGAAGTGTCGAAATGGCAGCCCTTGCAGCGGTCCGGAATTCTTAACGCGTTGTGCGACTTGTCGTTGCCGTCAGCGCGGACGCAGGTCGAAACCGCCTGCGTAAGATAAATAGCGTACAGTTTCGTTTCCGGATCCAGAGTCACGTCTTCGGAAACCATTTTCCTCAACTTTCCGAGCTCTTCCCACGAAAGTTTTTTATCGACTTTTAAACCAGCGAGTTTTTCGTCAGGCCTTTGTAACAGTGCATACTGGTCCTGCGCGGACGCGATCTGCGGGGCAGGAACACATAAACCAAACCTGTCAACGAAAGGACGGCTTAACGGATATGTGCCCGGATCGTTCGGGTTTTCGGTTGCCATTAAAATAAAGTCTTCCACACCTGTCTCGTAATCAACGAATTCCGCAACGCCCTTGTTCAACAGCCTGAACAACGCGTTCTGCGCAGGCGGGGGAAAACGGTTCAATTCATCAATGATTTTCACAGGCGATTTTACAAACTTTCTCCAGACAACTTCCTCTTCGCCTGTCGTAAGTAATTTACCTGTCTTGAAAGAGGCGATGAGCGTGCTGACGTTCTGGTCGTCGTTGCCGCTGATATAACCATGTTCCGATTCCGGAATGCCTGTAACCATGTACGCGGCTTTCTGCGCCAATGTTGTCTTACCACCACCATGGCCACCGCGGTAGATAACGCCGCCCATCGGGACCAAAGCGTTTGCAATGGTTGAAGACCCCATCGGGTCAAGGTGCCTTGTGTGCGGCTTTCCGTCAGAGCCCACGTACTGGAGTTTCATGCCGGTACGGCTGTTAAGATAAATAGCGCCCAGCGGCAGGCCGAGCAATGCGTCTTGCATTTTAGACCTGTAATCTTCATGCCTTTTCAAAGCTTGCGCGTTAATTGACATATTTTCACTCCCTAACGGTAACGAATAACCTTAACATCCATACCGTGGGTGGAATATAAGCATTTCTATACTGTGAAACACATTAAATATACGTTGATTGACGAAGTAAGTGTAAACTCCAGTTCAGGTTCTGATAACCCTGTGGTTTTATATCCTCTCTTTTGGATGGAATTAACGGTGTTTTCATGGGGTTAGTCGAGGATATGAGAAAGGCGAGGGCTAAATTGCCAGCGTACGCAAAGCCTGAAGTTAATCCGCCAACATCAAGGAAGTCGTTTCCTGTAATACAGTATTCGCCGGACCTTGTCCTAACCGGCAAAAACTACTACGATTCCCAATTGTTAGTTCCGGAATTCTACAGGATGTCCACAGCAGCCGAAGAGCTGGCCATACAGCTTGGCCTGGAACGGGCCGGAACAGACCCGAGAGAGGCTGAGGTTTTTGACGATTTGTTCGCAAGGAACGATTCCAAAACTTACATGTTGCAATGGACAGCAACAGGTTTAAGAGTTCCCAACGGGCGGGATCCGAACAAATACGAAACAGACAGCCAGGGAAGGAAATATTTTGCGCGCATAGTTTTAAGCGGCGACAACGAAACGCGTGAAATTCTGGTTCCCGAAGGCAACGACCGCGTTGTCGTTGAATGGGACGAAGTTTCCGGATTGCCTAAAACCACAGAAGACATCGCGTTCCCCCACACACCTTACACGACCCACTTTTTGTTTGAGCAGGAGCCTTTGGAAGACAGCGAATCAGGACATTACGATGTCGCTGTCAGACGTGGGAAGGACTGGCGTTTCGGTGAGAACGGTAGGTGCCTCGAAGTCGATGCTTGCTATACCCGCTGGGCTGCGGCCTCGGGTACCGGTTTCCGCCCGGTTCGGGGTTAGACGCAGGAGAATTGAAAAGGAGCCCTTTCGAACCAGGCTTGATTGCGCACAGTATGTTTTTGGAGTTTTCCGTTACGGCCTTTCCGCATTCGTACAAATCGGTGAATTGTTTTGCGGTCCGTATTATCAGACCAAAATGTCCAGATTTTGCAAGTTAGAGCCATTGGTGTTCCGTATAAAAACTTTTCTTTTCCTGCACAACCTATTGCAACAAATTTTTCAGACCGATTAACTCCCAACGACCTTCGCGGGGTCAAAATTAGGAGGTGATCCAGCCGCACGTTCCCGTACGGCTACCTTGTTACAACTTAGCCCCCCTCATAGAGTTCAAGTTTGATTCGCCCCGAAGGACGAAGCTCACTAAAACCCCACTCGGATGGCTTGATGGGCGGTGTGTGCAAGGAACAGGGACGCATTCAGCGAAAGATAGTGACTTTCGCTTACTAGGAATTCCAGCTTCACGAGGGTGAGTTACAACCCTCGATCCGAACTGAGATTGGATTTAGGGGATTGCCTTCCGCTTTCGCGGTCGGAACCCATTGTCCCAACCATTGAGGGCCGCGTGTTGCCGAGGAGATTCGGGGCATACAGACTCCGGCCGACTAGAAAGCATTGATCAGTTTTTGTGTATCGTCAAAAAATTCATCGAAAGGACCTTTGAGTTCTTCCTTTAACTCGTTTGCATTAAGCGAGCATTTTACCAATGCTAGCAGCCTTTTCTCAGGAAAGTTAAATCTAGTCTTATACCCTTGATATGCCAGTTTTTGAACTTGTTCTTTATTTTCTCTTTTTGAATGCGATATGATATCTTTGCATTCAATAACAATTTCTTTTTCTGGCAAATAGAAATCCACGATAATATTTTCCCTAAGGGGGTAATTAACGTAGAATTTAATGCTTTTTGATTTCAGCATTTCTTCGAGTATTTTTTCCTGAGGAGTTCTTCTTTTTTGCAAACTTCCTATCGCACCTTTTCGCCTGCCACTAATTACCGACGAACTATTACTGTGGGTTTTAAACCATCCTCCAGAGTCTTTTTTCATCCTACCCAATTCTTGGTTTATCTCTGTTAAGGATCGAGGTTTAATCCGCCCAACCTTTTCCACGATTTTTAGGGCAGTCCTTAAGTGCATCGATCTGATTTTACCAGATTCGTACTTCGATATGTTTTTACTTTTCCATTCCAGAAATTTTTCAAATTCATTCTGAGACATCTTTAACATCAATCTCAGAATCAGCACTTTTCTTGGGTCTGTTGATAAAATTTCTGGTCTCAATTCGTGGAAATTTTCAGTTGATTGTCTAAGCTGTTTATACAGCTTTTCAACCGTTTTTAAGCCTATCGAAGATTCCGGCACAATTTATACTGACGTACCTTGTATTTAAATTTACTGACCAATCGCTCTCGTAGTCGTCTACCGTCGCCCACTCCTTCCTCCACTTTATCAGTGGCGGTTTCCAATGAGTGCA
>CAZSPA010000040.1:0-5927 GCA_964608685.1 uncultured Candidatus Saccharibacteria bacterium | reverse complement strand
AGTTGCAATTTGGAAATTATCAGTCATGCCGTAGAGAATTGACCTTATTTATGGAGACTTACACTTTTCATGTACACGGAATGCACTGTGCCGCTTGTACGCTTCTCATCGAAGAGACTTTTAAGGAGTTGCCGTATGTCGCCAGCTCTCATGCATCGCTCGCGGAACATCAAGTTACGGTTACCGGAGATTTCAGCCAGCCGCCGGAGAGAATCGCCGAAGAGCTGACGAAGATGGTCAAAGAACACGGCTATACGATTTCATTGGAAAAGCCAGAGAAAAACTCGGGGTGGGGAGATTTTGTATACGCGCTTCCCATAGCTCTTGTAATAATCGTAGGTTTCTTGGCGCTCCAAAAAGCGGGCTTGTCCAATATCATTACCACCTCGAATGTCAGTTTCGGAACCGCGTTTGTACTCGGCCTCATCGCTTCGGTTTCCACATGCCTCGCGATTGTCGGCGGGCTCGTGCTGTCGCTCTCGGCAAGTTCCGCGAAAGAAGGCGGGACGTGGCGGACGCAGACATTGTTTCATATCGGACGGCTCGGCGGATTCTTTATTCTGGGCGGCGCCGTGGGCATTGTCGGCAACTCTCTTCATCTAGGACTCACGGCGAACATTGTTCTTGGAATAATTGTCGCGCTCGTGATGCTCATTTTGGGAATTAATCTGCTTGATGTTTTTCATTTCACAAAGCGATTGCAGTTCACGCTTCCGAAATTCCTCTCACGGCACATCGTGCGCGGGGCGAGACACGACCACTATCTAGCGCCGGTTCTCGTCGGCATCGGGACTTTCTTTCTTCCGTGCGGATTCACGCAATCAATGCAGCTCTACGCGCTTAGCACGGGAAATTTTATGCAAGGCGCGCTTACGATGTTTGTTTTTGCTCTCGGCACGCTCCCAGTGCTCGCGCTTCTTTCTTTCGGCTCTCTCGAAATCGCTCACAAGCCGTGGAAAGGGATTTTCTTTAAGACCGCGGGAATTATCGTAATCGCGCTCGCGCTGTTAAATCTTGGGAACGCTCTTGCAACTGCGGGCGTTATCAACCCGCTCTTTAATTTCTAACCACATGCAGAAGTCAATTCTTATTTCTATTTGCGTCAGCCTGCTTTTGATTTTTGGCGCTTTTTGGTTTGCCGGAAAATCAGACGATGGAAATAATGCCAATGCTGTTTCCGTTGTAGAGGGCAAACAAATAATTGATATATCAGCTAAGGGCGGCTACTCGCCGCGCATCATAGACGCGAAAGCGGGAATGCCGACCACCTTGCGCGTTAACACGAAGGGAACGTTTGACTGTTCCGCAAGCCTCGTGATTCCGAAACTCTCGTATCAGAAATTCCTGCAGTCATCTGGAACGGAAGAAATACCAATATCTGCTGAACAAGCGCAGGGAACCATGCAAGGCCTCTGCGGAATGGGGATGTATAACTTTCAAGTAAGATTTCAGTAACAAGTCTCCAATAGGAACTTCTAGTCTGTGTCCAATGGTCCGCGATAACGCCACGCATTTTTGTCCTCGCTTCGTTTTTTTTCGGCCTCCGCTTTTTTGTGAGGCGCCGGTTTCCGTTTTAAATGTTCGCCCCTCGCCTTATTGCGCGCCCGAAGCCACTCCTCATGTTCGGTGTCTGGCATAAACCTAATTGCACTCTAATACAGAATGCAATTTTAGATTAAAGTGCTTTTTCTGTGCTAGAGTTAACGCATTAATAATAAACTAGGTATAAAATATGGCAAAGGGTAACTATTCACAGAAGAGAGAAGCAAAGAAGCCGAAAAAGAACAAGAAATAAGGCAAAGTTTCGCGCATCTGCCTCCGCTGGCCGCTCCGCCAGCTGGCGGATAGCGGAGACATGGGGTTTTACACATCCGCAAAATGCATAAAGAACTCAAAAGAATACTTGTACAGACAGTAGGGATAATCTTTGTGGTACTCGGGCTATTGGGTTTGGCCCTGCCGTTTTTACAGGGCATTCTATTTCTCGCCATCGGCCTCATCCTGCTCTCCATTGCCTCGCCCAAAACCCGCTCATGGATAGCATCGCGCACGAGGCGCTACCCGAAATTCCACGCTGTCGTGCAAAAAACAGAGAAATGGATGACAGGCATCATAGGAACTGTCGACCAAGAGGAAGACTCGGATTTCGGCGCCAAGCAATAATTTCTTTTGATACACTTGGACTCTTTGTTGGTTTTGCCGATTACACTGCATGTTTCGCTAGTGTTAAAAAATAATACAGATGTTAGATTTGGATAAATGACACAATAAGAAAGACTGTTTTTCACTATGGAAGCAATAAAGAAATTCGGGAACCAGACATTCGCATCTCTCAAAATCCGGAATTACCGGCTGTATTTTATCGGTCAGGGAATATCTCTTTCTGGAACTTGGATGCAGATAGTCGCGCTTGGATGGCTTGTTTTACAGTTGACGGGTTCTGGCAGCCAACTGGGGCTTGTGGTTGGAACAGGGTTCTGGCCAATTTTGATTTTTGGTCCGTGGGGCGGAGTCATAGCCGACAGGTTCAACAAACGAACGATTTTGTACTGGACTCATTTCGCGTCCTCTCTGCTCGCAATCGGCATCAGCATTCTGATATTTACCGATACCATACAGATGTGGGTTCTCTATGTGTTCGCTTTCTCATATGGAATGATACGAGTTTTTGACAATCCAGCGCGGCAAGCATTTGTCTCTGAAATGGTTAGCGAGGATAATTTGAAAAATGCCGTGAGTTTAAACGCTACAGAGAACCATCTTACGCGCGCGATCGGCCCCTCTGTCGCGGGCATTCTGATTGCCGGCATCGGAATCGCTTTTTGTTTCTTGATCAACGGCCTTTCCTATCTTGCCGTCGTTCTCATGCTCTATTTAATGGACGCAAAGGAATTGCACACCGGGCCGCCGTCCTCAAAGAAATCCGGGCATCTGATGGAAGGATTTCGCTATGTTATAGCAACCCCGCTTATTAGGAGCACTTTGATTATGATGGCAGTAATCGGGACTTTTGCGTATGAATTTCAGGTCAGCCTTCCTCTTCTAGCCCAAAGAACATTTCTCGGAGACGCCACTACTTACGCGGCGCTTCTGGCGTCGATGGGAATTGGCTCCGGGGTGGGCGGATTGTATTCGGCTGGACGCCATAAAATCGCGCCTCATCACCTGGTTATATTTGCGATGCTTTTTGGCGTGAGCATGGTTCTGACCTCAATAATGCCCTCTCTTTTTTGGGCGATAGTCGGGATGTTTTTCGTGGGGATATTTTCTATCAATGTTATTTCGCTTGGCAATACAACTGTTCAGCTAGAAAGCGCGGTTGAGATGCGCGGCCGAGTCATGTCGCTCTGGAGCATGGCCATGGTCGGCTCAACTGCAATCGGCGGGCCCATCATCGGTTCTATCGGCGAGCACGCTGGTGGAAGATGGGGGCTTGCTGTTGGCGGGATTATCACAACTCTAACTGCCGGATTCGCAATATTTACTTTGCTTAAGAATGATGCGACACAAGAAATCCCGGAGAGCGTGCAGCTACGCGCAGAAAGTGCGCCAGACACGAGGTTTTGAAGTCAAACCCAAGCGCCTTCAGCAAATCGCCCAATTCTTTTCCCTGTGTCGCGCGAGAAGAAAAGAAGTCGGATATAAATTGTCAAATGTCCTCTGTGGTTACACTAATTGCACATATATACAATTGGTGTAACTGCTGAACACCGCTACATTACCTGCCGTGATAGCATGCACGCATGCTAGTGGACGAGATAACAATACGTCTCCGCGCCGGGAATGGCGGAAAGGGCGCCGTCGCTTTCAACAAAGTTAAGCTTTCGCAGGGTCCCGTGGGAGGCGATGGCGGAAACGGCGGGAACGTCTATTTTGAAGGTGTCGCCGACATTAACGCTCTCATGTCGTACGCGAGCAACAAAGAGATGAAGGCCGAAGACGGCCGTGACGGTCGCGGCCAATTCTTAGACGGGCGGCGGGGCGAAGACCTGGTTCTCAAAATCCCAACCGGAACTACCATCACTAATCTTGGCACGGGGTACAAGCAGGAAATGATAAAAGTCGGCCAGAGAATATTGGCCGCCGGCGGAGGAATGGGCGGGAAGGGAAATTTCAAATACCGCTCGGCGATAAACACCACGCCGTTTCAATTTCAGGAAGGACTTGCGGGAGACGTGTGCGAATACCACCTTGAGCTCCGGCTTATCGCCGATGTCGGCCTCGTGGGATTGCCCAACGCCGGCAAGTCGAGTCTTTTGAATGAACTCACTTCCGCGAAAAGCAAAGTGGCGAATTACGCTTTCACGACTCTTGAGCCGAGCCTTGGCGCCTACTACGAACTCATCATCGCGGATATTCCGGGATTAATTGAGGGCGCGTCCTATGGGAAGGGGCTTGGCGTGAAATTTCTAAAACATATTGAGCGCACGACAACTCTATTCCATTTAATATCCGCGGAATCGGAAGACCCTGCGCTAGATTACGAAATCATTCGCAACGAATTGGAAATTCACAATCCGCTTCTGACCACGAAAACGGAATACGTATTTCTGACAAAAACCGATGCCGTCGCGCCGAAAGTCCTGAAAGAGAAAATTGCAGTATTGAAGAAACTCGGACTGAAGCCGATTCCGGTTTCCATTCTGGATTCGGAGAGTCTCGGAGAAGTGAAGAAAATACTCAACAAAATCAAATCTGAAAAAAGCGCCTAGACACTATTTGCTTATTCGCGCGAATAAGCAAATAGTTGGCGATTTGACATCCGCGTGTGGATGTATTACTATTGCGCGCATATGAAAACTGTAGCGAATACAGCCGTAAAAACCTTTCAGTGGCGAGGCAAGTTTGTTGAAAAGCCGGAGCGCGAAAAAGCGCCCGTCTGCGCCTGCGGTAATAAGTATCTGAAGACCCGCAAGAATCAGAGGGAGTGCCTTCGTTGCATACTGAATAAGAACAGACCCCTGGTCAGGTAACGAGCGGTAGCGTTTGCGTGCTAGAATCAGGGCATTATTAAGAGCGATAAATATTCCAAAATGGCAAAAAAGAAAAAGAGGAATTACTCAAAGGTCCCGGGAGGGAAGAGAAGGTTCAGGCATAAGTGAGAGGAAGCAGGCACGGTATCGAGTATCTTGTATAAATACGGAATACTGAATACCGAATACTGAATTCGGCCCGCTCATAGCGGGCGCAGTGTGATATATTATTGAAATGGACGACTTGAAAAGCGGAATGCGCGAGAAGGCGCTTACATACATTGGAGGAGCTTTCGGATTAGTCGCAGGCCTTGCGTGGAATGACGCGGTCAAAGAGCTGATTCAATATGCGTTTCCGCTCGCTACCGACACTCTGACGGCGAAATTCATTTACGCCGCAGTTATAACGATTGTCGTCGTGTTCATCATCACATATTTGGAAAAAATCCTAAAAAAATGAATCCCGTTAGAAGCCTTCTTTCAAGAGCTAAAACCGAGAGTTAGGGCGGCGAAACAAAAATCAACATTTCTTATGGAGGAAAAAGCTTCTAACGGGATGAGACCGCAAGAAATAGATTTGATTTCAAAATATGCCGCTCCGCACAAGGACAGGTGGCACTATCTGGATTTTCGGGATGGTAAACACGATGGAACCTACACAGAATGGAAGTATTTGAATTTCATAGAAGGAGATATGGCGGGGTACATTATGTATTATGTCCTAGACCCTGAACACAAAACTGCTCTTGGCTCGGGTCGGCTAGTCGCGCGTGTTTTATGCGGCGGGAAATTCTATGGGGGAATCATGAAAATTTCCATGGACAAAATCCAGTTCGACACTCACACTGCAGGCGTCAAAATGGGAGACGCGATGCTCAACGAAAAGACGCCGCATAACTATTCAATTACAGGCAGTGTTGTTGGAGTTTTGAATTATGATGATTTGCTCAGGCA
>CAZSPA010000039.1:0-5981 GCA_964608685.1 uncultured Candidatus Saccharibacteria bacterium | reverse complement strand
GGGGATATTTACAAGGTCGCGGAGCAGATCACGGACTAGTTGCGAGCAATCATATTCGCCGGATTTTTCAGGCATTTTGGAGGTTGGACTTATTGTTAAGATTTTGCAAAAATGAGAATCATGAGCCAAGAAAAAATAAAACAAGTATTCGCGTTTGTTTTCCCGGATAGGCACTTGAATCGCAGTTTGCGCATTCTTGTTGTGTCGAACTCGATTTTTGTCTTTATCATGGGGCTTTTTGCGCCATACTATGCGGTTTTTATTCAAAATATCGGCGGCAGCATTGCTTTTGCGGGATTCGCATGGGCGATTTTTTCAATTGTCGCCGGAGTGCTGATTCTTCTCTTTTCAAGCTGGGAACTTAAAATAAAGGAGCCAGAATTACTACTGGCGCTTGGCTACCTTTTGCGAGGCGGGGTTTTTATCAGCTATGCCTTTATGACGAGCCTGCCCCAGCTTATAGTTACGCAAGTTATCTGGGGGGTCGCCGTAGCTCTTGGTACGCCCGCGTTTGATTCTCTTTACGCATCACATACAGACAAGGAGGCCTCTATTGCACAGTGGGGAGGATGGGAGGGCATTGCCGCTATTATGACTGGAGCAGGAGCACTCATCGGCGGTCTCGTCATCCAGAGCTTTGGTTACGGCGCCGTATTTATCGGAATGGCGCTCATTTCATTCGGGCTCGGCGTGTATATCTGGAAACAGCCTCGTGATTTGCTGTGATCCGCATCGGCTCGACAAATGTATCGGCAGTTTCGCTCCGATTGACGAACAATCCACCTGCTCTCGGCGTTTTTACCCGCCACGCCTAACCGAACAGTGTTTGGAAGTCCTAAGATCCGCCGCATGCGCCTTCCATGTCAGTCGAGCTGGGCGAGCGCTTTTATAAATTCGGCTGCCCATCGGTACACATTGTAATTTTTTACGGAATCTCGCATCGTTTTCATTCTCTTCCGCTGTTCCACCTTTGACATGATGATGGCGTTATGTATCGCGTCGGCAATTTCTTCAGCACTGTACGGATTCACAATAAGCGCGCCGCGTAAGTCGCGCGACGCTCCTGCGAATTTGCTCAGCACGAGAACGCCAGCCTCGTCGTCCCTTGCGGCGACGAACTCTTTCGCCACGAGGTTCATGCTGTCGTGGAGGGAGGTCACTAGGCATACATTTGCGAGCCTATACAATTTCGTCAATTGTTCATGCGTATACTGGACTTTTTCGAGAATAATCGGTTGCCAATCAGAGGTTCCGTATTTTTTGTTTATCCGGTCCGCTTCTTTGACAACCTCTTCCCCGTATTTTTTATAGTTTTCGAATGTCCCGCGATTCGGCGCTGCGATTTGAAGGAGTGTGAATTTCTTTAAGTATTCAGAATAAGTTCCGAGAAAAGACTCGACTCCCCTAAAACGTTCCAGTATTCCTTTTGTGAAATCGAGCCGATCGGCACCTATGGCTAGATATTTTGCGCGGATGCCGAGCCTCTCAAGGATATTTCTATCCTCCAGAACCTGTTCGGAAGCATTGCTACCGTTTGTGAATGCCGTCGATATGGGGAATGTTTTTATGAATGAGGTGTGCCCGTGTTTCGTTATAGCGAATCGCTCGAAATCGATAAGAGACTCAATCTCCGCGCCGACAGTGTCAAGGAAATTGTTGCAGTGCTGTTGGGTATTGAATCCAATCACATCTGCGCCGAGCATGCCATCAAGAATCTCCTTTCTCCACGGGCAGATGCTGAACAGTTCCTCGTGCGGCCATGGGACATGCATGAAGAGCGCGACCTGTGCATCAGGCCGCGCATCCTTGATCATCCGGGGGAGAAGCGTGAATTGATAATCCTGCACGAGAACGATGGGGCGTTCGATGCCCTTGATATTCTCAAGGAAATTCTCCGCGAATGTGCCGTTCACATGCCGATAGCCGATCCAGTCCTCATTTCGGAATACCGGCCGGGTGTGGGTCATCAAGCAGAGGGTGTACAGAGCCTCTACAGAGAACTGATAATGTCTCTGCGCCTCTTTATCTTTCAGCCAGATTCGTTTCAGCGTGTATCGCGGCTCGTCTGGCGGAACAGCGATATTTCCATCCTTGTCCGCGGTCTCTCGATCAGCGTTACCGCTGCCGTACGCGAGCCATGTTCCCCCGCACGCCTCCATTACAGACTGTAGCGCCGCGATAGCGCCGCTTGCCACGGTATTGTAGATAATTCCGTTCTTTGTCTTTGTGTGGATGTATGGTTCCCGGTGGGTGATGACATAGATGGGACGATTCTTGAAATAGGCCTTTATGAACTCCTTGAGTCGTTCTGCCGTCCATGGGGAGTCAAGTTTCTCGAGCCGCATTCGGGCTTCTTCGCTAGCGGTCAAACGCGCTTGCCGCAAGCTTGCCGATATCTTGGAAATTTCGCTCGTGAGCGGTTGCAGGAAACTGTAATGCTCGCGGTGATCCTCGGTTACGGTATCGCCACGGCGTATTGCTTGTATTGCTTTCGTCAACCTGGAAATCGGCTTGAAGAGCACCCACCGCGCAAGAACTAGCAGCGCTCCCCAGATCAGAATTAATTGCAGGGAGAGGCGTAGTAAGTTGTCGCGCCAGATACCCCAGATAATCGTGTCTATATAGCCGGCTTTTTGCGCAACTACGAGTGCGCCTATCACCCGCCCGTTATAGTGAAGCGGATTGGCGAAAACATAAATCCGGCGAGCCGCATCTCGCACGAAAACTCCCGATGGCGTGTCTGTGTCCATCACGGAACTGGCTAGCGGATTAGAAGATAGGATTTTAGGAAATTGAGCCGATACGGCTACAATATTACCCCCACTATCGAATACTCCGAGACCGGCCACGCGTTCGTTGCTTGCTATTCTCTCGACTATTCTCTGGACGGTGTTTGTCGCATGGGAAACCAGAGAGGGTTCTATGGACTCCTGCAGGCTGTCCGTTAGAACTCGTGTTCGATACTGAAGGTCAGACGAAAGGCCGAGCTCTTCTCTGTTTGCTTGAGAAAATGTGAAGCCAACGACTATGAAAGCGGCAAAGAGCATAATGCCCCCAGTAACTAGGATTAGGTGTCTCATTGAAATCAATAGTACTAGGATTTGTTTGGAAATCTAGCTGTCGTTTTCCAGTTTTCCTTTGTTCAAGTGGTTGCGGCAAAACGACAATAATGCCAAAGTGACGGCATGGGCAGGCTTTCAATCGTTGCGACACCGATAGGGAATTTGGAGGACATCACTCTACGCGCTCTGCGCACGTTCAAGGAGTGCGACGTGATTTACGCGGAAGACACGCGGGTGGTTTCTAAATTACTCTCGCGGTACGAAATAAAAAAGCCGCTTCAGCGGCTCGATGCGGCGACCGAGTTGAAAAAAGCCGGTGAAATTATTGCGCGCCTTGAGTCTGGAGAAAATGTTGTGTTTGTAACCGATGCAGGCACCCCAGGAATATCGGACCCTGGCGCGCGCCTCATTCGGCATATTCGCACGAATATGCCGATAGCTCGGATCGAGGCGATTCCTGGGCCTTCGGCTCTCACGGCCGCGCTTTCAATCGCCGGAATTGACGCAACGGAGTTCACTTTCTGCGGGTTTCTACCTCACAAAAAAGGCCGTCAAACGGCCATAAAAAAGATAGTTGCAAGTGAAGTCCCCGTTGTTCTCTACGAATCGCCTCATCGCATATTGAAACTAATGAAAGAACTTTCAGCCGCCGCGCCAGCGTGCCGCGTTACAATCGCGCGCGAACTCACAAAAATCCATGAGGAAATTATTGTGGGGACTCCGCAAGAAATCATAGAACAGCTCGAATCAAAGAACTCCACGCGCGGCGAGTTTGTCGTTATCGTTGAACCGGCGCGAACATAATGTCAGTAACAAAGGTGCGATAGCAGGCATAGCGTGGGAAATGAAATCACGAGGAACGCTTAACCCGCAAGAATTCCCACAGAAAAAGCCATCGCAAAATAGGCAGTCCATTGCGACGATGATGTACGATATCACAAAGAATATGGAACACGAATCCCAAGACGACAAACGATAATAATGGGTACCACAACGAGAGCAAAAACAGGACAAGATTGAATTCCACGGTATGAAAAAGATAGAAAACATCTTTGTACGCCCCAGTCGGATTGTTTGCGTAGTTTGTATAAATATCACGATTGAGCTCTTTAATTTTAGACCAAGAGAAATCATGCTCTTGCATCAGGAGTTGAATGTGGTCGGCATCGGTCACGATTGATGCAGACATTGCGATAAGTAATGAACTAATATCCGCACCACCCAATTGAGGTACGTGAAAGAGCAGCAAGGCCGGCGCTACGAGAATATGACTCGGCAATCTCATGGTCCATATTGTAGCGCAAAAGTGATGCAGCCTATTGCCTAATGCCTATTGCCCGTTTACTATTCCTCCTATGACTCTTGACGCGCTTATAATGCTCGCTGGCGCTTTTGTCGCCGTGCTTCCATTTTTGGGTTTCCCGAACAGTTGGGACACGGTTTTGTTTTTTCTCGCGGGCATTTCCGTAATCGCGCTTGGAATAATTTTGCGCCGGCGCGAAACGCATCCCATAAATCCCCGACCAAAAAAAAACGAAAGCACGCCTGCAGATACGCATCCACTTTTCCCGCCGCATGAAAATGCGTAGGCGCGCGTGCAGATACGCGGTCCTTTTTGGCGCCCTCGCTATTGGGGCAATTTTGATTATTTGGGGAGGAGATATTGTAAAAGCGAGCGGGCTCAAGTTTCCCGTCCGCTCTTTGATATTCGCGCGCGCCACTACCACTCCCGCTATTCCGGAAAAGCCGAAAGCCGCGCATCTTGCGACTCCGTCAGTTGTGCGCGCGATTTACATGACGCAGTGCGTTGTTGGGACCCCGAGCATGAGGGACGACCTTGTCAAACTCATAGACGCAACGGAATTGAATGCGGTAGTGATAGACATCAAGGACTACGCCGGCAAGATTGCTTTTACTCCGGAGGACGCGTCACTGAAAGATTCTGTCTCGGAGAAATGCGGAGCTCGGGACATGAAGGAATTCATCGGCAAATTGCACGAGAAAAATATTTATGTCATCGGGCGCATCACCGTCTTTCAAGACCCGTATTACACAAAATTGCATCCGGAACTCGCGGTAAAGCGGCTTTCGGATAAAACGGCGAACTGGAAAGACCACAAGGGGCTTTCATTCATAGACGTGAGCGCGAAGCCGTACTGGGACTACATAGTGAAAATAGCAAAGGCCTCGTATGAAATAGGATTTGACGAGCTTAATTTTGACTACATCCGCTTTCCTTCCGACGGGAACATGAAAGACATTTTCTACCCGTGGAACTCGGGGCTCTCGAAAGCAGACGCTCTGGAGAAATTCTTTGAATACTTGGATTCCGAGTTGGGAGACACCGGCGTAGTCATTTCAGTGGATTTATTCGGTTACGTGACCGTCCATGTGGATGATCTGGGGATCGGGCAACTGCTTGAAAAGGCCTTGCCGTATTTCGATTACATTGACCCCATGGTGTATCCGTCACACTACAACAGCGGCTTTGCCGGGCTCTCTAACGTAAACAGCGACCCGTACAAGATCGTTTACGCCTCGATGGTCGAGGCCGTAAAGCGCACAGTCGCGACAACTACGCAGATATCGTCTTCCGCTTATCTAAGGATGGGAACATCTACGCCGGCCTTGTACGCAAAACCATCCTATCCCGCTTCCAAAATGAGGCCGTGGCTCCAGTCGTTTGATTATCCGGTTACCTACACGCCTGAAATGGTCTCCGCACAGATAAAGGCGAACACCGACGCGGGGCTCGAGTCATACTTATTCTGGGATCCTTCTAATAAATACAGGAGTTTAAGACAGGTATTGGGGCCAGAATAATGTAGGACTTTCGCAAAAACATCAAAAAACGCCATAAAACCGAGCTTTTCGTCTTTGCGACCGCGAGCACAGCGTGGCGGGAAGCAATCCAGAGTC
>CAZSPA010000038.1:0-6409 GCA_964608685.1 uncultured Candidatus Saccharibacteria bacterium | reverse complement strand
CGCGCGGGCGAAATTAACACCGACCCATAAAGCCGGCTCAAGCCCGGGGCCTACGGTAACAGAAATCGCATCTATTTCAGGCCTCGCGTATTTCTGGAAAAAAACAATTAGCAGTTCGTAGAGTTCCGGTTCACGAGCAAGAATGGTTTTAAGTTTCTCCATCTTTGATTTTTGAATTACATTTTGATTTCTGATTTCTGATTTCTGATTTCCGGAATCTTGTTCTAGTACCTGCTGGAGTATAGGAACAAGATTCCGGCCGTGTTCTCTCTTGGCGAGGTTGGGAAACACCCCGCCGTACTGCGCATGTATCGCGACTTGAGATATTAGAGAATTTCCGAGTACCTGAAAATGAAAGTCACTATCAAAATCCCCCTGCGCGTCAATCAAACACACGGCAGTTTCGTCACATGAGGTCTCAATACCCAGAATTTTCATAAAAGTTCATTGTGTCAGGATGTTTACACTACCGCTTCTCGCCCCGTAGCTCCGCCGAAGGCGGATGGTACCGGGGTCGTCGCACGATGTCTCAATACCCGATATTTTCATTAAAGATGATAGTACACAGCATAAAATAAATTACCACTTTCTCGTGTGAGCGACAAAAGTGAGCGACCGGATGTTTTTGGCATCCGGTCAGGAGCTGTCACTCATCGTGCCAAGCACAATGAGGATCGCTCCGGCAATGACTGCTAAAACACCCAGTCCTTGCAGGGGCGATGAATCAGTCGCCCCTAGGTACTCGACGAATAGCCAGTCGAGTCCCATGCTCATCAGGCCAACGATAATTAATCGCCAGCCTGCCATCGATTTCAATTTCATGGGACATCCTTTCTTGGCACATCCTACACCCAAAACCGCCATTAAAGATAGTGCGTCAAGAAATAGCCCAAAGGGTTTTAGTACGCTAGGATAATCGGTATGGACGACTCTCCAAAGAGAAAATACGCGACCGCCACACAGGTTTTGCGCACATACTACAAAAGCCTAATTCGATACCCGCTTTTCATCTTTCTGGCGTTTGCCGGCGTCATCGGCGTCCAAGCGGCCGATCTTGCCGCTCCGTGGTACTTGAAGGAGTTTTTTAACGTGCTGGCATCGCAAACTCCGGGCGCGGCGGTTGTCGGCCAGCTGCTCGGCATTATCGTAATCGTGGCGCTCATCTGGCTCGCGAGCTGGGCGATGCGGCGGCTCCAAGATTTCAGCATCATATTTCTTGAATCGCGCGTGATGACGAACCTGTTCTCCGACGCGTTTGAGTATCTGCTCGGCCACTCATACAATTTCTTCACGTCCAATTTCGCCGGCTCTCTCACGCATCGCGTCAGCAAATTTGCGCGCGCGTTTGAGGTGATGTTTGACGCCATCGTCATACAGTTCTTCCCTACATTTTTGTTCGTGTGCGGAGCAGTAGCCGTTCTCTATATTCGCCATCCCGTGCTTGGCATCGCTCTCGGAGCGTGGTCAATACTTTTTATGACGTTCCAAATATACGTCGCCAAGCTTCGCCAGCCAGTGCGCGCCGCGCGCGCGGAGGCAGACACGAGAATCACCGGCACGCTGGCCGATGCGATTTCCAATCACCCGACAATAATGCTTTTTTCCGGCGTTCGCCACGAGCACGGCCTTTTTAAGGGAGTAGTAAATACATGGCGCAAGGCGACGCTCCGCTCATGGCTCGCCGACAACTGGATATGGTCAGGCATCGGATTTTTTATGATTGTCATCGAAGTTATTTTGCTGTGGGTCGCCACGGTGTACTGGGGAAAGGGACTGCTTACTATCGGCGATTTCGTCCTTATTCAGGCCTATCTTATGACGACCTTTGACCGTCTCGTCAGCATCAACCGCGAATTGCGCCGCTTTTATGACGCGCTCGCCGACTCAAGCGAAATGGTTTACATCTTGGAGCAGAAGCACGACGTGCAGGACGCGCCGGGCGCCGTGCCGCTCAAAGTCGCGGAAGGCGAAATCGAGTTTAGAGACGTGCAATTTTCTTTCGGCGCCGCGCCGCTTCTCGCTGGGCTTAATCTGAAAATCCAGCCGAAGGAAAAAGTCGGCCTTGTTGGGCCATCGGGAGCTGGGAAATCAACCATAACAAAACTTCTTCTGCGAATGTTTGAGATAAAGGGAGGAAGTATCGCGATTGACGAACAGGAAATATCAAGGGTTACGCAGGATAGCTTGCGCGACGCGATTGCCTTCGTTCCGCAAGAGCCGGTTTTATTCCATCGTCCTCTCATGGAAAACATCCGCTACGGACGGCGCGGCGCGACAGACGAAGAGGTGATTGAAGCATCGAAAAAAGCGCACTGTCACGAATTTATTTCACTTTTGAATCAGGGTTACGGCACGTTTGTAGGAGAGCGCGGAATCAAGCTCTCGGGCGGAGAGCGCCAGCGCGTGGCCATCGCGCGCGCGATTCTCAAAAATGCGCCGATACTATTATTAGACGAAGCGACATCAAGCTTGGACTCCGAATCGGAAGCCCTTATTCAAGACGCCCTTGAAACTTTGATGAAAGATAAGACTGTGATTGTGATAGCGCACCGTCTTTCCACGATTATGAAAATGGACAGGATAATTGTGCTGGAAAAGGGGAACGTAGTCGCCGAAGGCACGCATCGAGAGTTGCTGGAAGACAAAGGCCTGTATCAAAAGCTGTGGAAAATACAGGCTGGGGGATTTAGAGACGAACCTCCGCCGGAAGAGGTAGATATTGGAGGCATAGCGGATGCAGAGGATACAGATAAAGAGCTCCCAAAGAATTTGAAGATGAAATAAGCGTCGCCATAACCTCAAGAAACGCGAAAGTTTTCGAACTGCCACACGTCTTCCTTGTTGATTTTTTCCGGGAAAAGCGCGCCGCGGTTCTTTATCGGAGTCCAGTCCGTGTAGACTCCTAGCATCTCTCCAAGATAGGGCTTGGCAACATTCAAGACAACATTGTGGTCTATCTCCTCCGCATCGACTACTCCGGCTGTAGGATTTTTCAATGCCCACGCGGCGGCGCCCAAGACTCCTGCGACTACCTGGAGGCCGGTTGCATTGTTGTACGAGGCCAGTCGGCGAGTTTCATCGATTGAAAGACGTGAGCCATACCAGTACGCGTTTTTAGCGTGTCCCATTAGAAGGACGCCGAGTTCGTCTACGCCATTAGGCGCAATCTCCTTGTTGATCAATCTTTGTTTTTCTTGAAGTCTGCCGTCATTGCCTGCAAGTTCGTGTAGCGAAAGCACTGCCCCGTCGCACGGATGATAGGCGTAATGTACAGTAGGGCGATATATCACTTTTTCGCCCTCTTTAATTGTCAGGTAGTCGGCGAGAGCGATGGATTCATGGTGGGTGATGACCCAGCCGTGCTGTGCTTGCGCGAGAGGAGTCCAGCTTCGGACCTTTGTCATAAAGCTGGGTTGTTTCAAATAAATCGCGCTCCCGCAGCCGAACTTATGCTCCCGCCCGCCCTTTGGGAGTTTTTTCTCGTGAGTACCCCAGCCCATTTCCGCGGGCTGCGTCCCTTCGGAGAAGAATCCGTCTATTGACCACGTGTTCACAAATTCGCCTCTCTCTTTCGGCCTTTTTGAGGTTTGTGTATCTCGCTCGGCGATATGAATCACTTTTATACCAAGTTTTTCCGCAAGCCCTGCCCACTTTTCGCGAGTCGACGGTTGCGCTACTTTTAGTTCGGTGTCATTGGCAATATTTAAGAGCGCTTCTTTTACGAAGTGGGAAACCAAACCGGGGTTTGCGCCGTGCGCGAGGACTGCTGTTGGCCGCGGGCCTTTGATGCCGGTAAGGTTTCGCAAATTACGCGCTTCCTCGCGGAGAGCGTAGTTAGTGCGTTCGGGTATGGAAAGGTTTGGATTTGTGTAATTGCCCGGCCACGGTTCTATCACCGTATCTACATATAGGATTCCATTTCGCTGACAGAATTCAATAAGTGCTACCGATGATACATCGACAGAAAGATTGAACAGAAAATCTCCGCGTTCAAGATAAGAACTTAAAATCGCCTTGTAATTACCTGGCGTTAAAGGACTGACTCTAAAGCTGATTCCGTACTCTTGCGCGACTTTTTTTCCCCGCTTATCGCCGGTAACTATCGCAATGCGTTCAGGGGGCGTAGAAAAATGACGCAAAAGCAGTGGCAAAAATCCCTGTCCGATACTTCCAAATCCCACAATAAGAATTTTGCCGTCGAATGTGTACTTTTCCATTGCTTGTTTTTCTATATTTTACCCCTCCCTTATACGCGAGGAATTATATTTGTGAGTATATAGCAAACATTTTGCAAGTACAATATGGAAAGAGAGAGGACAATACTCTTTTTGTTTTGTGCATGGTGAAGGAATCAAATAGCGATAAAATATCACTCTAGTCTATGAAAAAGAACCCGAGAAATTCAAGGCGGGAGAAAATTGTTTTGGTTTGCGTATTGAAAGATAAACGAGACCTTCACATACTCCTAAAGGAAAATTGGTACAGGATTCCGATTGTGTATCTGCCGAAACGAAAATTTACTTATCTGGCTTTCTATCAGCCGGCAGAGTTTGGGAGATTCGGCAAGCGAATTCAATATTACGCGCGCGTTCTCTCGAGCAAAACGGTAAAAAGAACAGAACTATTGCCGAAAGAGCAAGCTCATCCTCGCGCGCACGATGATTATCTTCGAATTGAAGTGGCGTGGGTTAAAAGGCTCGTGCGCCCGATAAAAAACATTATTCCGCGCAGAGTTTCTTTCGGTTTTACGACGCTGAAATCCTTGCTCAAAGCGGGAGATATTTTAGAGTTGTACGGAATTTCTCCAACGGAACAAATTGTAGAAAGGGGATTGCAACGGCTCGGCATCAAAACAAAAAAGGAATTTAATGTATCAAAAGGCGGCAAAAGATACCGTCTAGACTTGGCGGTCTTCTGCAAAAACGGCCGAATCGCCATTGAGTGCGACAATCTCAAAGCACATTCGGATGGAGTTCAGATAGCCAAAGACAAAATCAAGGACAAATTTCTAAAGCGAAACGGATGGCATGTTATTCGGTTGAGGGAAATGGATATTATTGAGAAACTTGATAACTGTCTCCGATTTGTGGCGAAAGCAGTTAATGAATTCGGAGGACAGTAATAATCCCTTTGTGCGCGCTGTAGGGATCGGACCTACGACCTTTCGCACGTCAAGCGAACGCTCTACCACTGAGCTAAGCGCGCTTCATCATCTGCAAAAACAATATAGCAGAAACAGCGGATGTTCGGTAGGATTGATGCATGGAGATATTGAATCTCAAAAAACAGGGCGTTACGGAATGCGTGAAGATTGCCGTCAAAAAATTGCATGCGGGCGACTTCATCTTATTTCCCACGGATACGCTATACGGGCTCGGTGCGGACGCGCTTTCGGATACGGCAGTCGCGAAGATTTATGAATTAAAAGGGCGAGACGAGAAAAAGCCGATTCACGCGATAGTCGCCGATATAAAGATGATGGAAAAATACGCGGAAGTGCCGGATATGGCGCGCATGCTCGCGAAGGAATTCTTGCCGGGACCCCTGACATTGATACTCAAGAAAAAAGCCGGTGTAAAAACCGGAATTGCAAAAGGGATAAGTAAAATCGGCTTTCGCATACCGAATCATCCGTTCTGCCTCGCGTTAGCGAAGAAATTCGGCAGGCCGGTCACAGCAACAAGTGCCAACAAAAGCGGCCGCAAGGCCGAACGAACTGTAAAGGCGATCCTGAAACAACTCGGCGTCAGTAATTCTTATGCTAGTCTTTTGCAAAAGACTAGCATAAGAAAAACATCAGCTATAGAGCTGGTCATTGATGCGGGAAATCCGCCAGCTGGCGGACCAGAAAGACAGCCCTCCACGGTTGTGGACCTAACCGGTAAAGAACCGGTCATCCTGCGCGAAGGAGACATTCCAGCATCCGAGATTTGGAACATACTCGGAACCGAATTTCAAGATTGATATTAAATCACCAGCTCCCTTTTTGGACAGTTTGACTCTTGAGAAGTATTGACTACACTCTAAGCATTGAACCGCGAATATGAGCATAGACATGAACAAAAAGAACAATCAAATAATCGCAGTTGTGGCGGTTGTTGCTTTGCTCGTATTTGCTTGGGATTTAGGCCGAAAACAAGCCCTTAATTCAATATTAGTTAATGAGCTGTCAAATGGCACTTTAAGCGAAGATTCATACTCTGCACCTACTTCCGCCGAGGATTTTGTGGAAGAAACGTCAGCAATACCCTCCTCCGCCGGCAACGGCGAATCTGTTAGCGTGAAAGACCAGTTGGCGGGTTATGAAGTGCAGGTTGCATCTCTGTTGCTTACCGAAATGGGATGGGTCGGGGTTCGAGACAATGACGGACGAGTTCTCGGCGCCGGCAGATTTGAGGCCGGAAGTTAT
>CAZSPA010000037.1:0-6483 GCA_964608685.1 uncultured Candidatus Saccharibacteria bacterium | reverse complement strand
CAATGGGAAGTATTCCTAAAATTGCTTTCCCCGTGTGCTCCGCATATCGCGGAAGAGCTGTGGCACGAAGCCGGAAACAGAGGGTCTATTCATCTCGAAAAATGGCCGGAATTTGACCCTGCGCTGCTGAAAAACGAGAACATTACAATCGTAATTCAGATAAACGGCAAGACGCGGGGAGAAGTTCAAGTACCTTCCGATTCGGATAAAAAGACCGTTGAAGACGCGGCGCGCGCGGCTGTCTCCGCGCGCCTCGAGGGCCAGAAAATCTCACGCACCATTGTAGTACCCGGTAGACTTGTAAATTTTGTTCTTGAGCAAAAATAGCAAATTGTCATTTCTTGAAAATCTTTGTCTCGCCTTCAGTGTCCTCCAACGTGTAACCGAGTGTTGCCAATTGAGTCCTGATTTCATCTGCAATCTGCCAGTCTCTGTTTGCACGAGCTCTATCGCGCGCCTCGATCTTTGATTTGACAGTGGACGGCAAGCCTTTGATATCAACACGCAAACCAAACCGCTTTACATACGCTTCTTGAGCTTTCGCATCTGGGGAATCAAGACCGAGTCCAAGTACGCGATCGGCATTAACTAGTCCCGCGCGAATATCCGAGGGCTTCAGTTTTTTATCTTTTATCATTTCCCAAATGACGGCTAGTGCCCCGGAAATATCCAAATCGTCGTTAATCCTCTGATGTATCCTGGCTTGATAAGTTGCCGGCGGATTTCCGCCTTTTGGCAATGTGTCGGCGAGAACCCTCAATCGCAAGAACGCTGTTTCTGAAGCGTCTAAAGCTTCCCAAGAAAAACTGCCCGAAGTTCTGTAATGCGCGCCAAGGAAAAGATATCGCAAGGCAAGCGGATGAATTCCTCGCGCGATAATTTCAGAAAGGTAAACAACATTACCCTCTGACTTCGCAATTTTTGAGTTTTCTAGCTGTACGTGAGCTCGATGCATCCAAAAACGCGAGAACGGCTTTCTTCCCGTCGCGCACTCCGATTGCGCTATCTCGTTGTTGTGGTGGATGGCAATGTGTTCTATGCCGCCGGTATGAATATCAATCTGCTCGCCGAGTTCGGCGCGAGCCATTGCCGAACACTCTATATGCCACCCCGGGAAACCTTTGCCCCACGGACTTTCCCAGCCAATCTTGTCATCGAGTTTCCATAACAAGAAATCGGCGGGACTATGCTTATCGGCATTTATTGCTACTCGCGCGCCTGCCTTAAGAGAATCAAGATTTATTTCGCCGAGCGCCCCGTAAGAAGGAAATCGCGTCGTGTCAAAATATATTCCTGTTTTTGCCGAATAAGCGTAACCTTTTTCCAAAAGGGTGGCGACCATGGCAATCTGTGCGGGTATATACGCACTTGCGCGGGGAAATGTTATTTGATAGATGTCGATATTAAGCGAGGTTAAGTCATTTAGGAATATCTTCGTATATCTTTCTCCAAGCTCTCGCATGTTTTCAAGCGTTACATCCTTGCCCTCGCGCACTAAACCTTTTGTCATCTTGTCATCGCCAGAGTCGGCATCGGATGTCAAATGCCCGACATCGGTTATGTTAATCACTTGCTTGACCTGGAATTTGTTGTACTCAAGAACTTTGCGTAGAATATCGACAAAGACGAACATTGAAAGATTGCCGATGTGTTGTACGTCGTAAACCGTAGGGCCGCAGTTATACATGCGCACGGTTTTAACTTGCTTTAGCAGAGTGAAAATTTGTTTTGACCTTCCTAGCGTGTTGTGGAGGTATAGAGGAAGCCCTTGCGTTTTCTTCTTTTGAAAGAATGAAGCCAGCCACATACCCTCCATTCTACTAGCTACTAGCTACTAGCTACAAGCTTTTCTTCATAGCCATTTCTTGTGTTTGAAATAAATTATCATCAGTAATCCGCAAAAAGCCACTACACCTACAATAATCCAAAAATCATAAGGTATATCTCGAATAGGGTTGGAAACAGTATTGGTATCTAAAATTGAAACAAGCAGAGAGAGCGGAAATGTAAGCAATGCCATGATGGTCAAAATTCGCATTGCGTCATTCTGCTTGGTTGTTAAGAGCGAATTGTTTGTTTCCCGCAGTTCGTGAAGCGATTCGGTATTACGCATCACATGGTTGTGGACCCTGTAATATTCATTCGAGAGAGCCCGCAGATACGGGGTAAATTCTTCACCGAAGAATTTAGACGCTTCGGTTTCAATGACATGCAAGATGTCCCGATGCGGTTCGATTGTTTGCCTCAAATTCAACAAATCTCTCGCGCATTGCGATATTTCCGATACCATTCTCGCCTCGCTGCCGGAAAACGTGTAGCCCTCTATAGAGCTAAGGTGCTGGCGTACAAGCTCAACTTCGTGCTCCACAGACTTATACAGATGTTTTAATATTTGATAGAAGAGAAAACCAGCGTGGTTTCCAAGGACATTTTTGTCCAACATAGAATTCACCTCAAAAACTTTCGAGAACTTATGGAGGGGCTCAATAGCTTCATAGTGAGCGGATATAATAAAATTGTGCCCAATGACAAAATCAATCTCCTGTTCGCGAGTTTTGTGCGAATGCCGCAAGGCAGGGAAGTGCAAAATAACATACAGACAGTCGGGAAACAGCTCGGCTCTCGGTTTTCTTGAGGGTAGAAGGAGTTCCTCCGCTACTATCGTATGGATATTATATTGCTCAACTATATCCGTAATTTCTTGCCTGGTCGGCGACTCAAGATCAATCCATTCAATATCTTTGTGAACAAACCTAGTGCGCATATCCGGTTAGTAGAGCTTCGGCTTCTGCGCCCTAAAGGCGCAGGCCTTGGCTGATAATTCTATCTGTGATGATTTATTCCTCATACATCTGTTGATTATTTACCATCGATAAAAAAGGCGAGCCGAAGTTTCACTACCGGGCATGTCCTTGATTATAACCTGAATTGAGCCAGTTGGCCCGCACACTAACATCGCCATTATTTCTGCTGTGGCGTTCGTCCGTAATCATTCCAACATCCACGATATCTTAGACTTGGCTTTTTGCCAGATAACCTTTCAATAATGAGGCGATGACAATGTTAGTGTGCGGGTTGGCAATAATTTGTGGGGGTGCGATAATCTCGCAATGCAAGATGGAAGCGGTAAGCGGCTCATTTTCATGAAGGAGGCTTTTATTTGGGGCACCGTTACTGCGTTTGTCGTATTTGGAGCAGGTTTTGCAGTCGGTGCTAAAGGATTTCTAATAAGTTATATACCCCAAAAAGCCATTGAAGCAATGGCAGGCGAGGAGTTACCGCCAAGCGATGTCGACTTTTCTCCGGTCTGGAATGCATGGAAGATTATAGATGATAAATTTGTTCCGGCTGCGGTTGCGACAAGCACATCTCCAGCCACAACAACAAAAGCGCTGAATGACGAACGGGTATGGGGTCTGATTACGGGTCTCGCCGGCTCATTAAACGACCCTTACACATATTTTCTTCCGCCGGTCGAGAACAAGCAGTTTGCCGATGACATGAGCGGAAGTTTTGAGGGCGTTGGAATGGAAATTGCCGTACGCGACCAAGTGCTGACGGTCGTCTCGCCACTCAAAGGTTCTCCGGCTGAAAAGGCCGGGATTAAAAGCGGAGACAAGGTATTGAAAATAGATGATTTAGAGACAAAAGGAATCGACATCACTGTTGCCGTTCGGCATATCCGAGGGCCTCACGGCACTTCGGTCACTCTCTCGGTTCTACGAGAAGGGTGGACTGGCGCAAGAGACATCAAAGTGACCCGCGATATGATTAATATTCCCACTATAGAAACAAAGCCGCGTCCCGACGGCATATTTGTCATCCAGCTTATGACATTCGGCGCGCAGTCGCCATCGCTCTTCAGAGACGCACTGCGGCAATTTGTAGAATCGGGAGACACGAAATTAATTCTAGATTTAAGAGGCAATCCGGGCGGATACCTCGAAGCGGCGGTGGATATGGCAAGCTGGTTCCTGCCTTCCGGAAAAATTGTTGTAACAGAGGATTTTGCAGGACACGCGCAAAACATTGTGCACAGGTCGCGCGGCTACAACATATTCAACGAGAATCTGCGCATGGCCATACTGGTAGACAAGGGCTCCGCCTCCGCTTCAGAAATTCTTGCTGACGCCTTGCGGCACTATGAAGGTGTAAAACTTGTCGGCGTTGCAACCTTCGGCAAGGGTTCAGTACAGGAGTTGATAGAAATCACGCCGGACACGGCTCTCAAGCTGACAATTGCCCGCTGGCTTGGGCCGGATGGAGAACAAATACCGAATACCGGCATCGTGCCGGATGTGGAAGTTAAAATGACTGAAGAAGACGTGAAAGCGAAGAAAGACCCGCAGATGGAGAAGGCGCTGGAACTAGTACGTAGTCTGTAGAACGTAGTACGTAGTCAGAAAAGATTCCGCGGAATTTGCTTTTTTACGTACTACGGACTACGATCTACGAATTATGCAAGTGATTTTGTTGAAGGATGTCGCAAAAGTGGGGAAGCGGGATTCTATCGTAAATGTGGCGGATGGTTACGCGCTCAATTTTCTGATACCGCGAGGCCTGGCGCAAGAAGCGATTGCCTCTAACTTAAAAGAAAGCGAGGCCAGAAAAACAGCGCGTCAGGCGAGCGTACAGGCGCGCGGCGCGCAATTTGAGCGGTTAGCGAAGAAACTCGCCGAGGAAAAAATTTCGCTGAAAGTGCGGGCTAATGAGAAAGGACACTTATACGAACATGTGACGGCGGAAAAAATCGCAAATGAAATTCTGAATAAATATCAATGCGAGGTAGGGGAGGGAGCAGTTTTGCTGAAAGAGCCGATACGGGAAGTCAAGACCGAGAATGTAGAAATCAAACTCGGCGAACACCAAGTCATTGCGACCATTGAAGTGAAAGCAATCTAGGAATGTCTACAAAATTGTACCATGGTACAATTTTGTAGAAATTAATTTGCAGACGCGCAGACGCAACGAGTGCGATTTTGCTAAATCACATCCACTACGCGGCGTACGTTGGAACGTCCGTCGAAATCCGTCTTTCGTTTTGTGCGGAAATGGACAGTGCCCCTCGTCATTGCGAAAAGCGTGTGGTCGGTTCCCACGCCGATGTGTTTTCCGGGTAAGATCTTTGTGCCTCGTTGGCGGACAATAATTTCTCCAATACCAACCTTTTGTCCGTCAGCTCGTTTAACACCCAAATATTTGGGATTCGAATCCCGTAGGTTACGCGCTGTTCCGCCTGCTTTTGTATGGGCCATATGAACTAGTCAGTAGTTAGTAGTACGTAGTAAGTAGTTGAAAACAATCCTTTGCCCCGTATGATTAAGGCATGGGGAGTATACAGGAGGCGTGGCTCAAAATCAAGAATTTGGCCGAAGATTTGATAGACGGGTGGGGGATTGTTCTCATTGTGTTTTTGGTTGCCATGGGCTCGTTCGGGCTTGGGCGATTGTCCGTTTTAGAGGCCGTCAAAGGCCCTGTTTCCATAACGCAGGCGCCCACGATAGCGAATACTAGGGGTATGAACATAGGGGGCCTTATTGTGGCCTCTCGCACAGGCAGTGCCTACTATTTCCCGTGGTGCGCCGGCGTGGCAAAAATCTTGCCTCAAAATCAGATATGGTTCGCGAGTGAAGAAAAGGCGCGCGCCGCCGGCTATTCTCCGGCGAAGAATTGCAAAGGATTAGAAAAATAACGAGCGTAGCGACTATATTTTTCTAATCCCTCACCAATTTCGGGTATCCCACAACTTCATCTCAAATTTGATATACTGTTGAGACGGTCGTAGCGGAATCATAAAGTTAGAATATGAGAACGGATACCAAATTGGTGAGGAATGTAAGATTTTCTAATTTGCTTCGCTCATAAGAAAAACTAACATGCTAGTCATCGACATAGAAGCATCGGGAACAGAGCCCAACAAACATTCCATCGTGTCGGTTGGTGCGCTTGATTTTGCGAACCCGACCAACCGATTTTACGAAGAGTGCCGCGTGTGGGACGGTGCGCACATTATGGACGAGGCGTTGGAGGTTAATGGTTTTACGAAAGGGCAAATTACGGACAAGAAAAAGCAAAGCGAAGGCGATTTGATACACGCTTTTTTGCATTGGAGCGAGAGTGTGGAAGAAAGAACACTCGCAGGACAAAATGTTTCGTTTGACAGAGATTTTCTGGAAGCGGCCGCCGAGCGCGCAGGGCACACAGACTGGCAATTCGCGTATCGCACGATTGACACGCATTCTCTCTGCTACATGCACATGATTGAAAGGGGACTACAACCTCCAGTAAAACATCGCCGCTCCGCGTTGGACCTCGACGCGGTTCTCAACTATTGCGGAATTCCCGAGGAACCATCACCTCACAACGCGCTAACGGGTGCGCTGTCGCACGCCGAAGTAATAGCCCGCCTTTTGTACTGAAGAAATCTTTTGCCGGAGTTCGAGCTGTTTGAGATTCCGTGGAAGTAGTAGGGGAGTGGGAATG
>CAZSPA010000036.1:4160-6560 GCA_964608685.1 uncultured Candidatus Saccharibacteria bacterium | reverse complement strand
CGAGAGCTGGGTAATGCCTTCGGAGGAAGCAACTGTTAATTGGTGGGAAACGCCAGCAAATCAAGCGACTGATTTTGGAGTTACACCACTCGATAATACAGGCGTGGACACAGACGGTGGTTGGATACAGGACATAAGAGAGAACGTAAGCGACTGGTGGTCAGGAGCATCCGCCAAACCAACCCGCCAATTCTCCAACGCCGCGCCTGCTTCCGACCTACTCGCGGGCCAACCGCTGATCGCCAGCGCCTTCGGCGCCTTCCTCGTTCCCCAGAAATAATTTCTTTTAGCTGAAACATCACGAATCCCACATTCCTATTTCCTGCCATGGCAGAAAATAGGGACACGTTGTTTCTATGTCTGTGCGCAAGTACAGATAGCAATAACATACGGCAGAAAAACCTCTTTGAATCCGGGCTATCGAACGTGTACAATGCAAACATGTCTCCATTATTGAAGACCCTCGGAATCGCTGTTGCCGTCCTTGCCCTTATCTGGGCGATTGTCGCCTTATCGGGCAGGCAGCTGGGGCCAATGATTGACACGGCATCGACAGTATCCGCCACCGATACTTTTGCGGTTGGCATCTCTATCACCCCCTCCGATTCCTCGGCATCTTCCTCATTCATTGTTTCGTCTATCCCATTGCCCAACCCTGCTCCCGCATCCTCCTCAATAACCGCTCCTTCGCTTACCAGAAATATCGCATTCTCGCCCGGATTTTCCGCCGAAGCGAAGCAAATTGTAAACGGTAAAATCGCAAAGCTAAGAGAAACTCTTTCCAAAAATCCAAACGACTATAGTGCGTGGATGAACTTGGCGCTGCAATACAAATCGGCAGGTGATTACGAAGGAGCCCGTGAAATTTGGGAATATATAAGCCGCATATACACAAGCGAGGGTACAGCGCTCCACAATATGGGCGATTTATACCATCATTTTCTGAATGATTTTGCGAAAGCGGAGCAGTACTACTTGCGCTCGATTGATGTCAATAAAGCGGTAGGAATGAATTATATGGCGCTTCACGAGCTTTACCGTTACTCATACAAACAAGATACGGCTTTGGCCGCAGACATTCTAAAAAATGGAATCACAAATGTCGGCGGAAACCAGGTGATAGATATGTATCAAGCACTCGGTTTTTATTACAAAGAAGAAAAGAACGACGTTGCGAACGCGATTGTATACTTTACTAAAGCGCGAGATGGGGCGGAGAAAGCTGGCAACACAGCGCTTGCCGCGCAATTTAATGATGAGTTATCTGCGCTTAAAAAGTAAAGAAGTTGTTATGAGCAAAGCGAATTACAAATCCTTTACCAGCTCCTTTTTCCGCTTTGCTCTTGGTTTTCTCGTGTTCATAGCAGTTAGCTTTGCCGTTACGGTTACGCTGGACAAATACGCCGCGTCGCAGGACTCTGCGCAGACTGCGGCGGTAGAGGGGAGGTAGGAACTCTGGATTGCTTCGCTACGCTCGCAATGACGATGCTGATTGCTTCGCATGAGTGTTGACGCAGATGTGAAAATCTGTAAAATGCATCGCGTACCGGAGAAGACGGGTTTCGCATACGAGTAAATCCCTTCCAGGTCGAGCGCCACAGGCGCTTCCGGTCCCTTAATATGGGGACGTTTTAATTTAGGAATTTGAGGAGTGCAACGACTATAAATTTCTTAACCCGCCCAAATTTTGTCTTGCAAAATTTAGGTGGGTCTAAGATTTACTAACTCGCTTCGCTCGTAAGAAAATCTAAGATGTCGAAAACAAAAGAAGATAAGGGAAAGATAATAGACAAGGTGGAGAAAGCATTCAAGAACGCTTCCTCCGCGGTCCTTGTCCACTTCACGAAAATTACTGTCGCGGAGGAATCCGCAATGCGCAGAAATTTGCGAGCGGACGGCATTTCGTACACGGTGGCGAAGAAGACTCTTATCCGGCGAGCGCTGGATAAGGTCGGCTTAAGCCATCAGGATGTCTAGCTCCAAGGAGAAGTGGCGATGGTGTACGACTCTTCTAAAGAGGGAGACCCGACGGCAGTCGCGCGCCGAGTCTTGGAATTCGTCAAAAAGTTGGGAGACGAAAAGCTCTCGATTCTTGGCGGTACGTTTGAGGATAGATTTGTGGGCCAGAATGAAATGCGCGAAATCGCGACTATACCGTCTCTGCATACCTTGCGCGGCATGTTCGTTAATGTGATAAGTTCGCCCATGCGCGGACTTGCGATCGCACTTTCGGCCATTGCCGAAAAGAAGCAGTAATTATTATGAGAGGTACGAAATAAGAGTTAAGAGGTAAGAAAAAAGCACGCATTTCTTCTCATAACTCATGACTCGTGTCTCCTAACTCTAAATAAGAACTATATGTCCGAAGACACAAAGGCACCAGCAGGAGCAGAGCCAGTA
>CAZSPA010000036.1:0-4150 GCA_964608685.1 uncultured Candidatus Saccharibacteria bacterium | reverse complement strand
CAGGAAACGGTTTAGTGGTTTGAGATTTAAATATTGAGATTTGTTTGAGATTTGGTTTTTGGAACTTGGAAATTAATAAACAATTATGTCCGAAGACACAAAGGCACCAGCAGGAGCAGAGCCAGTAGTAGAGTCAGTGGCTGAAGTTCCCGCAAAATTCAAGAAACTGGTTGAGGAAGTAGAGAAGATGACAGTCTTGGAATTAAACGAACTCGTTAAAGTTCTGGAAAAGAAATTCGGTGTGTCGGCGCAAGCCGCCGTAGCCGGCCCCGCCTCCGCCGAGGCTTCGGCGGGCACGGAGGAGAAGATCGAGTTCAACGTTGAGCTAACAGCAGTCGGAGACCAGAAAATCGCGGTAATCAAAGTGGTGAAGGAAGCTCTCGCGCTTGGCTTAAAGGAAGCGAAGGACCTCGTGGAAAGCGCCCCGGCAATGCTGAAAGAGGGAGTGAAGAAAGAAACGGCGGATGAATGGAAAAAGAAGATAGAAACAGCTGGAGGAAAAGTTACGTTGAAGTAACTTTTCCTCCAGCTGAGGGAGGGGGGTCGGGGAACGGGAGTTCCCCGTGTCGGAGAGCAGAAGAAAATCCGCCCTCGGCGGATTTTCTTCGTTGAGAACCGAGGGTGAGAAGCGAGCAAAGCGATGCTTCGCAAGGTCGGAGGCACGACGGCGCCGAGACGGGGTCGCGCAATTCGCCAGCAGGCGAATATGCGTGATCTCAAGGAGGAGCTCCGCCAATCGGCGAAGCGACGACGGCTGGTGGTAAAGTGACGCTGAAATAAGCAGCTTATTTCGAGCAAAACAACGGCCAATTAGCCGTTGTTTTTGCGTTGCGGCCATAGTAAATCTGCGGGAATCTTGGGATTCTCACCCCTTAATCCAGATTAAATATTGTGCTAAAATCTACTTATGGTGGAGGACTTCTTAAGCGCGTTTCTAGGTAATCCAGCGCGGACAAAACTGGTTCGCGTCTTCATATTTAACCAAGGAGCGCAGGGGCAGCCCCTGACACTGGCGCAAATTGCAAAACGCTCTGGCACAAACACTCAAGTAGCGGGCCGAGAGATAAAGAATTTAGAGAAGATAGGCATCGTTAAAAAGGTAAAAACCCCAGCGAAACAAAGCAAAAAAACGCTTAAAACCGCGAAACGGAAAACAATTAATTCCACGGCGAGAAATGAAATTACATGGGTTATAGATTCAGAGTTCAAACACTTACGCGCCCTGTCTTCTTTCGTGCACGAAGTTTCTCCCGTCAGGTACGAGAATATTATTAATGCACTATAAAATTCAGGCCGCCTTGCAACAGTTGTCGTTTCCGGTTGTTTTATGGGCGATTCTACGCGCCCAGTGGATATAATCATTGTAGCTGAAAACCTGAATGAAGCTCGCCTTTTGCATGCAATTCAGTCTTTGGAAACAAGTTTTGGCCGCGAAATACGCTACGCCTCCTTTTCACCGACGGAATTTAGCTATCGTCTGACCATACAAGACCGCTTGATTCGCGACACGCTTGATTATCCCCACAAGATTATTCTCGACCGCGCGCGCCTGCTCTAGCTATTTTATGGCTCAAGTGGGGCAGAGAATCTCTTATTTCTCTATCCACACTATTGCATGGCATTTGCATTAAGAGCCGTTTCCGGTGCTATCATTACAGTTGTAGCTCTGCGCGGAGATAATATCCCAGCGGAGCTCGGTCCAGCGCCAGTTTTGGGAAGCGGAGGTTCCGTCTTTCAAAACTGGAGCTGGAGGGTAGGATAAGGCAATGCTCGGCATTGTTCGCCCGGTTGTTTGCGAAGCAAATAACGCAGGGGGTCGAAAAGTATTCATTATAAACATTATTAATAATTCAAAAATTACTTGTATATGATAGTTTCACAATCAGCCAGTGTGCTTCAGAGTGCCTTTACGGATTTGTGGTGGGTTGTTGCGGACAATCTGCCCAAGATTCTCGCGGCGGTCGTTATCTTCGTTTTGGGTCTTGTGGTCGGCGCGATTCTATATCGCGTTGTGGTACAGATAGTCAAGGTTTTACGCATCGACGATGCTCTCAAGGCGGCGGGGCTTGAATCTGCGGCTAGGGATGCCGGTTTCAACCTAGACATCGGGCGATTCCTAGGAACGCTTATCAAATGGTTCGCGGTAATCGTCTTCTTGGTGGCGGCTCTCGATGTTCTCGAACTAAATAGAGTTACTATCTTCTTACAACAAGTAGTACTCCTTTACCTACCGCAGGTAATAGTGGCAGTTCTAATTTTGATTCTTGCCGCAGTCGTAGCAGAGGTTGCAAAGAACTTGGTTTCAGCTTCAGCCCGCGCTTCAGGCGCGCATACGGCAAACCTTGCTGGAAGCGTTGCCAAGTGGGCAATATGGCTTTTCGCCGTTCTCGCCGCGCTTAGCCAGCTGAATGTTGCGCCTGAGTTCATGCAGACGCTCTTCACTGGATTGGTAGTGGCTCTTGCTCTTGCTTTCGGTCTTGCTTTCGGTCTCGGCGGGAAGGACGCAGCAGCGCGAACGATAGAACGCATTCGTTCCGAAATTGCTAATCGTTAGAATTTGTCGCTGACGATGGCTTTTTCTCACAAGACACACTCCCCGAAAGGGGAGTGTGTTGTGTTTGGCCTGCCCATACGCCAACATTGGCATTATTCTTTTAATTCGTCTCGAATTGTTTCTTATGATAATCGATGCATTTAGAAAACTTTTTGCTTATGACGTGGAAGATATCTGAAACGCATTGATGCCAATGTTGGTGTCGGGGTACAATAGGATACATGCAGGCGGTTATATTAGCGGCAGGCCGCGGAACTCGAATGGGAAGTCTCACGGACGGAACGCCGAAAGCGCTTTTGCGGGTGGCTGGCAAAACTCTGCTTGAGCACAAGTTAGACGCGATGCCGAACGGTGTTGATGAAATAATTATAGCGGTTGGCTACTTGGGTGGAATGATACGGAAACATTTCGGCAATGCATATCAGGGGAAACGAATGCTCTATGTGGAAGAGGATGATCCTGTTGGCGGCACTGCGCACTCGCTTTGGAAGGTGCGAAGCGTTCTCAAAAATAAATTTTTGGTGATGAATGGAGACAACATCTATGCGAGACACGATATGGAAAATTGTTTGGAATACGAATGGGCAGTTCTTGTGCAGAAAAAAGAACACATAATGACAGGCAGGGTTATCGTGGATGAAAACGGGTATGTTACCTATATTCTCGAGAATAGTTTGCATGAGAGTGAAGCAGGGTATGCAAATACTGGATTGTACGCATTAGATATGCGAATTTTCGGCTATGCGCCCGTTTCCAAATCTCCAGGCTCAAACGAGCTTGGGCTTCCGCAAACCATTGTTCAAGCGGCTAGAAATATCAGCATTAAAGCCGTTTCTGCGACATTTTGGATTGAGATAAAGACGCTGGAAGACCTAAAAAAAGCCGAAAAATTGCTCAAAAATACGAACGACTAGTTTGCACGTATTATCCCCGCACACTAAGTTTGCCGTTGCCTCTTATGTATCAAATTGCTGTGGATAACCGTGTCACAGTCGGGGAAAAGATTAGCAAAAGTGGCATTACTTCGGCACAGAATTACGGCAAACTTAGTGTTCGGGTTATCCACGACTAGTAGCATAATTTGATTTGACATGGCTAATCCGGTCGCATATACTCCCCGGACACATATGGTAATTGATTTAAGTCTCACAAAGTGGCGTAGGTAGCCGGGCTTATTGGCTCTGCAACCGATGCCGCTTACAAGCGGCTTTTTTCATGTCTGTATGTTGCTCGTTGACAACTGAAGAGCGACAATACCTCTTGCCTTCGGCAAGACCGCGGATAATCGCGGATAAAAATGCACGCGGATTAACGCAGATGAATTCATCTGCGAAAATCGGCGTCTTCTATCTGCGAGAATCAGCGCTTGAGCGAAGCGAGAGGAAAGAAAGAATCAAACAAAAGTGTTGATGCGGTTTTATACCGCGTCGACGCAGGAACTCATACCGTATCGTCTACGGTGTGGGCAACAAATAAGTGTCCGACCTGAAGGCAGCGGTGCCGGAAGGAAGGATAAAAACGCGGTTCTCAGAATTCCTAACGGGAGTTCTGAGTAAGGGCGTGCGGTGGATGCCTTGACTCTAAAGGGCGATGAAG
>CAZSPA010000035.1:0-6591 GCA_964608685.1 uncultured Candidatus Saccharibacteria bacterium | reverse complement strand
AACCCTGTCGCCGGTCGGGTGTCCGTATCTATCATTGATTGCTTTAAAATCATCTATATCACCCATAGCAATAGAGATGACCTTTGGCTCGTTCTCCCGTTTTTTTTCTTCACGAAACAAACTTACAAATGCTTTACCCAAACGCCCCTTAAATGAGCGTATATTTTCAAGACCAGTCAAGTCGTCTATAGTCGCGAGTGCCTCTAGTCTTTCGGTTTCCTTTCTTGACACTATCCCAGCGGCTTCCTGAACACTGTCCGGAGTCCACCCCGGAGGCAGCTTCTCTTTTCTACCTAAGTTATGTACGACTCTTCTGAATTTGTCACCGAGCTTCTCATTCATCGTTTTATTATACGCTATGAATCTATTGTGGGCAGGGGGAGACTCGAACTCCCATCTCTTGCGAGACCAGCTCCTAAGGCTGTATGGTTTACCCCCGGGACTGACTGACCTTGTCTCTTGTGTTGTGGGCGAGGAGGGACTCGAACCCTCACGGATTGCTCCACACGGTCCTAAGCCGTGCGCCTATACCAATTCGGCTACTCGCCCTACCCGCGATTATTGATTATATACTGATTAACTCAAATTAGAGAAAGTGCTTCGTCTAAAATTTGCACGGCCTCATCAATTTCTTTTTTCTTGACGATAATCGGAGGCATAATGCGCAGGACATTTCCCTGCGTGCAATTTATAAGCAGGCCGCGCTTAAGGCATTCTTCATAAATTTTCTTTCCTTCAACCTTGAGCAGAACGCCTGTCATGAGTCCAATGCCTCTGACTTCGCTGATTACAGAGTGCTTTTTCATTAGGCCATTTAACTTCTTAAGCAAATAGGCCCCCATGACTCTGGCGTTATTCAATAGCTTCTCCTTTTTTATTGCTTCAAATGTAGCGAGTGAGGCTGAGCACGCGAGAGGGCTTCCGCCGAAGGTCGTCCCGTGCGTTCCCGGCTGCAAAATATCTGCGATGTTTTTGCTTGCGACCAGTGCGCCGATGGGGAACCCACTTCCAAGGGCTTTTGACAGAGTCATCAAATCCGGCTGAATCCCGAAATTTTGATAGCTAAACATCTTTCCGGTACGCCCCATGCCGGTCTGAACCTCGTCAAAAATGAGAAGGATATTTTTCTCCGTACAGAGGTGTTTTACCTGCGCTAAATATTTCGAATCAGCAACGCGAACTCCGCCTTCACCTTGGATTAACTCCAACATTATCGCTACTGTTTTTGGCGTGATTGCTTTTTCTAGCGAACCAAAATCATTGAATGGGACTGTAACGAAACCTGCCGGCAAGGGCTCAAAACCCTTCTGAAACTTGGGCTGTCCCGTAGCTGTCACAGTGGCCAGTGTGCGCCCATGAAAAGAGCCCGCCGTGGTAATTACTTCATTACGATTTGGATTACCGAATTTTCTCGCCAGCTTTATTGCCGCCTCGTTGGCCTCGGCGCCGGAATTGCAAAAGAAGACTTTTCCCGGAAAAGAATTGCGAATAATTTCTTTCGCTAAAAGCCCCTGCTGTTCGTGAAAGTAATTATTCGAGACATGAATTAAAATACCGGCCTGTTTCTTTATGGCTCCAACAACTAGGGGGGGGCAGTGCCCAATTCCGCTCACGGCCCATCCCGGGAAAAAGTCCAGGTATTTTTTGCCGTCCTCGTCCCATACGAAAACGCCTTTCCCTCGCACGAGCGCGAGCGGAGTCGTGAAATATGTCTGCATTACGAATTCGTCGTAGAGGCGGATTGTATCTTTGGTCTTCATATCAGTTTTTCTTGACGATTTCCGTACCTATTCCTTTGTCGGTGAATATTTCGAGCAAAAGAGCGTGCTCAATTTTCTCATTAATGATGTGAGTCTTGAGAACTCCACGTTTTAACGCACGTGTACAAGCATTAACTTTCGGAATCATACCACCCGAAATTGTCTTTGATTTAATTAACCCTTTTACATCCGCGGCGTTTACGCGCGAGAGAAGAGTACCGGGATCTTTCATGTTTTTCATGATACCCGCGACATTTGTCAGAAGAACAAATTTCACGGCGCCGAGGGCTCCCGCGACCTCCGCGGCCACATTGTCCGCATTGATGTTATATGTAAGACCGTCTTTGAGACTAACGCCAATGGGAGCAATTACAGGAATGAGGTCGCCCTTAATCAATTTCTCTATCACGTCGCCGTTAATCTTGGTGATTTCACCGACATATCCCATATCTTGCCCTTCAATATCAGCATGTTTTTTCACCTCAATCAGCCGGTCTTTGCCGGAAAGAGAGATAGCGCTTCCTCCAAGTAAAACTATCTCTTGGACAATCTGCTGGCCGATTTTCGCGAGCTCGTCCTCGACGACTGCCATCGTTTTTTTGTTCGTTACGCGGATGCCATTGACGAATTTCACCTCTCCGCCAAATTTTTCAATTCTTTTACTGATGTGAGGGCCTCCGCCATGCACGAGAATTGGCCGCATGCCGACATAGCTCATAAACACGATATCCCTTAAAACATTCCGGCGGATTGCTTTGTCGGTCATTGCCGCGCCCCCGTATTTAATCACGATTATTTTGCCGAAGAAGCTTTGGATATACGGCAGTGCCTCTATAAGTACATCGGCTTTGTGGATTATCTTTTTATCCTTGGGCATAATAGTCAATCAAGTATGATAAGCGGAATTTAGCTTCACGTATTTGGTGGAAAGGTCGCAGGTATAAGCGGCTGCGGAATGTTTCCCTATCCGCAGGTCAATCGCGATCGCGATTTCCTTTTTCTTCAACTCTCTGTCGAGCACTCCCGCCTTGTTGGCGACAGCGCCTCCATTGCTCAATACCAGGAACTTCCCGAGGCGTATTTTTATTTTCCATGGGTCAATGTCGGCCCCAGAGCGTCCGGCAGAGGCCGCGATGCGCCCCCAGTTCGGGTCCGAGCCGTATAGCGCACATTTGACTAGAGTGGATGAAGCGACTGCGCGCGCGGCCTTTCTCGCGTCTTCGGCGCTTTTTGCGTTTGTAACGCTTACAGTAACGAATTTCGTCGCGCCTTCGGCGTCGCGCACCATAAGCTGCGCGAGCTTCAGCAAAACAGCTTCAAGGGCACGGCCAAATATCGCTGCCTCTTTCGAGTTTGGAGCGATAGTCTTGTTCCGCGCCATGCCGTTGGCAAGCACAAGCACCATGTCGTTGGTAGACATGTCGCCGTCTATCGTAATCATATTGAACGATTTTTGGGCCGCGTTATCGAGCGCTTCGCGCAGCGCCACAGGCATGATTGAAGCGTCTGTAGTAACAAAACACAGCATCGTCGCATGTTTTACAAGAGCCATCTGCGGATGTATCATGCCTGCGCCTTTGGCAATCGCCCCGATGCGGACGCGCTGTTTTCCTACCGTGAATTCGACAGCGGCCTCTTTTAGTCTGGTATCGGTCGTCATTATCCCGCGAGCGGCACTTTTGCTTCCGCTGCCGCTCAACCCCTTCACAAGTTTAGGCACTGCTTTTTCTATCAGGCGGATAGGCAAGTAGCGTCCGATTACGCCGGTTGAAGCCACGCACACAGCTTCTTTCTTTATGCCGAGCGCTTTCGCGGTTAAAAAGGCCATCGCGCGCGAATCCGCAAAACCGCGCTTGCCGGTCATGCAGTTTGCGTTACCGGAATTCGCGATGATCGCCTGCGCCCTGCCATCCTTGAGATGTCCCTGATTTATTGCTACGCAGGAAGCTTGCACCTTGTTGATTGTAAAAACGCCAGTCGCGGTACACGGCTTCTCGGAATAAATTAGGGCGAGGTCGTTCTTTTTTAATTTCTTAATTCCGCAATAAAGGCCGTTCGCCTTGAAACCTATGGGAGCGGTAACGCCGCCGGAGATGGTTTTCATACCCGTCATAACAGGCCGGCAGTTTCCGGAAAACCGCACATGATGTTCATGTTTTGCACCGCCTGTCCCGCGGCCCCCTTATCCAGATTATCAATGGCGGTAATTATCACAGCAAGATTTTTCTCTTCACTGACGCAGAGGCCGATGTCGCAGAAATTCGTGTTGGCCACATTTTTTATTTCCGGCAAACGTCCAGCGTCATAAACTTTCACAAACGGCTCGTTCGCATAAAACTTCTTATAAATTTTGAGAAGGCCTTCCGTGCCGAGCTTTTTCGCAAGCCTCACATAAATAGTGCTGAATAATCCTCTATTGATAGGCAAAAGATGCGGAACAAATACCACGCTGATTTTATGTCCGCTGGCGAGAGAAAGCGCCTGGTCAATCTCCGGAGTGTGCTGGTGCTCAAATAGCTTATACGCCTTCAACGATTCATTGACTTCCGGGAACTGGAGCGCTTTATCGGCACGTCTCCCGGCGCCTGTAACGCCGCTTTTCGCATCAATCTGAATTGAGGATTCGTCAAAAACGCCCTGCTTAAGCCCGGGCAAAAGCCCCAGAATGGAACCTGTCGGATAGCATCCCGGATTGGCGACAAGTTTCGCGGATTTTATCTTGGCGCGATTTAGTTCTGGAAGCCCGTAAACCGCCATGGGCAAACTCACGGGGTCTTTGTGCGGGGTCTTGTAATACTTTTCATAAATCGAAACATCTTGCAAACGGTAATCTGCGCTGATGTCCACGACCTTTTTCCCCGCCTTCAGAAAGAGAGGAGTGTTTTGCATCGATACCGTATGCGGCAGGGCCAGAAAAACGAGATCGGTTTTCTCAATCGCCTCATGTACGGAAAAAGCATTGCATTTAAGGTCAAGCGTATTTTTGAGATAAGGAAAGATTTCCTGTATCTTTTCACTGCGGTCTTCCTTGCCGGAAACATAGGTCACTTGAACTTTCGGATGGCGTGAAAGAATGCGCACGAGTTCCTCTCCGGTATATCCCGTGGCTCCAACTACGCCAACTCTCAATTTCTTCGCGATTTTCGTCGCTGTGTTCCTGGATTTATTCATATATTTAGCAGATTCTGATTATAGACAATTTCGAGCAATCTGTCAAAATGCATGTCCGCCCACCAGGGTTCGAACCTGGGACCCACTGCTTAAGAGGCAGTTGCTCTACCAGCTGAGCTATGGGCGGTGATGAGGGGCAATGTGGAAGCTTGCTTACACATTCTCCGATTGGCCAGTCCATACGTAATACGGACGGCTTACAAAAGATTGTACACAAAATAAGAGAAACCTTCTACCAAAACGCGCCGAGGTTATTGACCCCATATTTCCAGATTTCTTTTTGAGAAAATACGCTCTCCGCAACAGCAAAATACTCTGGACGCTTATATACATTAATCAGCAACACCCCTCCTTCGCCTAATCGTTCCTTGAGTGCGGTTATAAATTGCTCGTCTTTAACAAGCGGCGACGGTTCCGGCCCAAGAAAAAGATCAAAGATAATGAGGTCAAATGATTTCTTTATGGTCGGCACGACCTGCGACGCATCACCCAGAAGTACAGCGGGAAAAGGAAAGGGCATGTGCAATTGTAATTTCTTGGCAAGTTCTATCATCTGCGGATCATAGTCGACTGCTGTGATGGCGCATTCTGGAAAAAAAGTGTGGAGAGTTTTGATTTCGCCGCCAGCGCCCAGCCCCAGCATAAGTATTTCGGGCGCCCGCCTCATTTTCTTTATAGCGCGGATACGTTTCATTGCGTCACGCCACATCGCGTGATTTGTTTGCGCGTAATCGTTCACATAAACACTCCATGCGCCAAAATCACGGCGCACAAGTATCCGCCCATTCTTTTCGGAAGTCTGGATGTATGATTCTTTAAACCACTTCATGCAAGCCGGAATAAAGTTGGCTGGTAAAGCAGATAGCAGTTGACAAATTTAGCTTTGAAAACTGAAAACCCCTTCCAGCTATCGGGCTTGCCCGGACACCAAAAATTGCTCATGTGTATGTATTTCACTCCTCTATTTTGAGAGATTGAAAACCAGTTATCAATAAGGCCGGTCATAATCGTTCTGTTTCCAAGGTTTGCATGAAGAAATGCACAGGATAAGTAAGAACCTTTGCAGGTTTCGGAGGTGATAGTCGAGATGCCTGCGACGAAGTCTCCCGCCTCTACGCTTCGAGCGCACCACATATCAACATGGTTGCGCTGTGGACCGTTGATTGCGCGTCCCAACTGGTCGACAGGGCCATTTCCGATTCTTTTTGCTGCTCTGCTCTTTTTGTACGCATCTCGAAACTCCGGATATGGCGCTTTTTCTATTTTGTATTCTGAGTTAAGAAAACTTGCGTGCCACATTCGCTGATTACGTCGAGCAAACCTTGACCAAGCATTTAAATATTCCTCATCTTTCGATATAAAGGCCAGTCCATCCATCTGTGAGCGATGCTCTCTGATTTCGTACCAGCCGCGCGGTATATCGGTTCGTGTCAAGCGATGCCACAACGCAATTCTTTTGCTAAGGTGGCCCGGCTTTGACAAGGACAAGTCGGGTTCTTTGTCGCTGTAATATTCCTCGAGGTAAAATGGCCAAAGACCCCAGCGCACCCCCTTGGGATTCTCGCCGACCAGCTCTGGGTTCAAGAATGACGGCGCCGTAACAAGCAAATCATATTCAGGCCATTGCTGCCTTGGAACAAAATCCTCCGGAAGTTTGTCC
>CAZSPA010000034.1:0-6596 GCA_964608685.1 uncultured Candidatus Saccharibacteria bacterium | reverse complement strand
TGACCGGATGGACTTGGAGCGCGAGCGCGGCATCACCATCAAAATGGCCCCTGTGCGGATGGACTATACGCTAAACGCTATTCGCTATACGCTCAACTTGATAGACACTCCAGGGCATGTGGACTTCGCGTATGAAGTATCCCGCGCTCTCTCCGCTGTCGAGGGAGTTATCCTTCTTGTCGATTCCACACAGGGGGTGGAGGCGCAGACACTATCCGTGCTTTCGGTAGCGAAGAGTCTCGGGCTCGTTATAATCCCCGTGGTTTCTAAAATAGATTCTCCGAACGCGCGGATTGCCGACATTACAAGCGAACTCGCGCTGCTCCTAGGTTGCCCCGAATCGGAAGTATTGCCCGCGTCCGGAAAGACAGGCGAAGGTGTTGCGGAGATTCTTGAAGCAGTAATAGACCGTATCCCCGCACCCTTTCTGCGTGAATCTGCGTCTGTTCCGCGTCAATCTGCGAGTGCGCTTCGCGCACTGGTCTTTGATTTCGGCTACTCCGACCATCGCGGCGTCATTGTTTACGCGAGAATATTTAGTGGGAGAGTCGCGAAGGGAGACGCGCTTCGGCTTGTTGCCGCCGATGCTGATTTTACGGCACAAGAAGTGGGTATTTTAAGGCCCCAGGAAACGCCAGTCGATGTTTTGAGTGAAGGGGAAATCGGATACATTGTAACCGGAATAAAAAAACCGGGGCTGGCTTCCGTAGGCGATACTGTTACGTCAGCGCGCAATCCCGCATCGGCGCTTCCGGGGTATCGTTCGCCGGCTCCCGTAATTTGGGCGAGCGTATATCCTGAAAACCAGGACAATCTTGTTCTCCTGCGCCAGTCACTGGAGCGCTTGCACTTGTCCGACTCCTCGCTTTCGTATGAGGAAGAATCGTCCGGAGTAATGGGGAAGGGTTTTCGTTGCGGTTTCTTGGGAATGCTTCATTTAGAAGTTATTATCGAGCGGCTACGCCGAGAATTTGCCCTCAACCTCGTGGTAACAACGCCAACCACGGTTTATGAAGTAACTCGCGCGAACGGAAAAATCGAGGAAATCTACGCGCCCGCGCGCCTGCCCGACGATGGCACTGCAAAATTAGTCCGCGAACAATGGGCGGAAATTTCTATAATATCGCCGCCGGAATATCTTGGCGGAATCTCGCAGCTACTTTATGAGCATGAGGCAATAATCGGAAACACTGAAACCTTGCCCGACGGAAAAGCAAAACTCACGTCGCAGATGCCTTTGCGCGAATTAATGCGAGGTTTTTTTGACAAGCTCAAAAGCGTTTCGTCCGGCTTCGCATCTCTCTCTTATGAAATTATCGGCCTGCGCGACGCCGACGTTGTGCGATTGGACGTGCTTGTTGCAGAGGAAGTTACGCCGGCATTTTCACGCATCGTAAGCCGCAGGCGCGTGCGGGCTGAAGCAGAGCAAATAGTGGAGAAATTAGAGAAACTATTGCCGCGGCAGCTTTTTGTTCTGAAAATCCAAGCTAAAGCTATGGGGAATATAATCGCATCTCGCCGCGTCTCCGCGCTTCGCAAAGACGTTACCGGCTATTTATACGGCGGAGATATCACAAGAAAAATGAAGCTTCTTGAGAAACAAAAGCGCGGCAAAAAGAAAATGCTAGCGCGCGGAAGGGTGGACATCCCGCACGATGTTTTCCTCAAAGTTATGCGAGAAAGCTAAAATGCCACTTCTGAGGTTAAACCTCAGAAGTAGGCCTTATTACCTGGGTTTTTAACCCTCCTCATCCGGTAATCATCGAGACAACCCCTGGCGCGAAGAAAAGCACCATACTGATGATAACGAGGACGGCCACTACGCCCCAGAAATACTTGAGGGCTTTTTTAGTATTGCGGTGGAATAGGAATGACATGGAAGGTAGGCAATAGGTGTTAGACAATAGGCATTAGTAAGAAATACCAATCTCACGATGGTGGTAAGATTATAACGTATGAGTACATTTGGGCAACGCCCAGACACTAGTTTTGACATCGCGAAGCGTGATTCTGTCCGCATGCAGGGCAAGCGTTATATTTCGAAACTGTTTGCACAGAGGTTTTCTTATATGCTTATCGCGGCTAGCGAGGATTCGAAACGACAGCTTGCTGGCATTTCGTCCGAGCGAAGACGCGATATTGTATACCATATTCGCGCGAATAAGCATATAAGAGAAAGGCGAAATGCAAAATATAAGTTCACAATTATCGGCTTCGCAAAAACACTATGTCAAATTTAGTGTGGGGGCAACGGCGGGACCCACTGCGTTTGTTCGGCAAGCGTCTGCTGCTCATTTTGCTGTTCGTTCTTGTAATTATCGCAATCTCTGGCGTGTGGAAAGTTTATCGCAAGGAACGCGAATCTATGTCGCTTCGCAGAGAAGCCGAGGTACAGCTTGAGAATCTTTCTAAACGGCAAACCCAATTGGAGAGAGATATCGAAAAACTTAAGACTCCGCGAGGAATGGAAGATGCACTGCGAGAACAGTACAGGTTGGCCAAAACGGGCGAACATCTCATCATTATTGTTGACCCGCCCACGCCTGCTCCGATAGAAGCAACTTCCTCGGTGATGGAATGGTTCCAGAAAACGCTTTCCTGGTGGTGAGATGTCCAAACTATCCGTATCTGACTTTCTCCACTATGCGCTAATTCGCGCGAATTAGCGCATAAGGAATAAATTTAATGGAGGGTGATTCGACACGAAGCACAGTCAAATTTCTGTAAAGTGATGCGGGTACGGAGAATCCCAGCGCCATCCGCCTTCGGCGGAGCTACCCCAGTACCACGCAAGCGGCTACTGGGCACGGCGGGACAGGTCGAGCTCCTTTGTCTGTGCGAGATGCGAGAATCGAACTCGCGTTCTATGCTTGGGAAGCACATGTTTTGCCACTAAACTAATCTCGCCCGCCTTGGAAGTTTACCCCGTAGGAATTGCGAAGCAATTTCCTTCGGGGCGCTCTTTCTGCCACTAAACTATACCCGCCGGTATGACGTGAGAATACCGCATATTTTCCGATACCACAAAAACAAATCAATCTTAAAGATATTTCTTTCCGTACGCGCGCATGGCATCAATCACTTTCCGTAGCGCAGTTCCTTTTTTGGTCAATGTATATTTGATGTGCGAGGGATTTCGATACTCTTTGCGCTGAACCAGTTTTTCGTTCTCGAGCCGTTTCAGCTTGTTGGTAAGCGTGCGGGTGCTTATGCCCGTTAGGGAATCCTGCAAATCGCAAAATCGCCCCGGCTTTTCTAGGAGGTCGCGCAGGATAAGGAGCGAGCAGGAATCTCCCAAGATGTCGGCAACGCGCGCGACCGGGCATTTTTTGCATAAATCTCGCCTTTGTTGCGCTGTCCGAAACATATCCACAGCTTAACATTCAATTTGGCACTTTACAAAGTAAAGCAGGGGAGATACAATGCAAATATTAAAAATTAAATACATTATATATGTCTGTCAAAGATGTTCTGCGAGTGAAGATTATTCTTGGAAGCACGCGCCCAAGTCGTTTTAGCGAGCACGCTGGCGCATGGGCGTTAGAACAAACAAAGAAGATTTCGGGGATTGAGGCGGAAATCCTGGACTTGCGCGATTATGTGATGCCGTTTTTTAACGAGGCGGTTTCTCCAAGTTACAAACAGCATCCTTATGAAAACGAGGCGGTAGAGAGATGGACTAAGAAAATAGGAGAAGCTGATGGATTTGTCATAATTTCTCCGGAATATAACCATGGCACCGCGGCAGTTCTGAAAAATGCCCTTGATTACGCATTCAAAGAATGGAACAACAAGCCGGTAGGATTTATCGCGTACGGGAGCGCGGGAGGCGCTCGCGCGGTCGAGCAATTGCGATTGACAGCCGTTGAGCTTCAGATGGCGCCCATCAGAAATGCCGTCCATATATCCGCGCCATGGGGGCTTGTCGATGAGAAAAATGCTCTTAAGAACGGCGCGCTTGATTCATATCAACAGGCGGCCGAAGGGCTTTTGACTCAACTTGTGTGGTGGACGAGGGCACTCAAAGTTGCGCGCGAAGGCCGATAGGGTTGGTATCGGCACCTGTAGACGGCTTGAAATAGTAATCTGCTGTTGATATAGTGTCTTAATATTCCAAACGTGTGTCCCACTACTAACTATTTACTACTAACTACTAACTATCCCTATGACGGTACAACCGCAAATTACAATTTATTCGACTCCCACATGCCACTTTTGCCATGCGGCGAAAGAATTTTTTACTGCAAACAATGTCAAGTTCACCGACCACAATGTCGCGGCAGACCTCGCCAAGAGGAAGGAGATGATAGAAAAAAGCGGACAAATGGGCGTTCCTGTAATCAGCGTTGGCAATGAACTGATAGTCGGATTTGACGAGCAACAGCTTCGCAGTTTGCTAAAAGTTTAGTTTGCCTTGTTTTTCCAACCAAGGGGCGCGTATGCTAAAGTGCACATGCGCCCTCGTAGTTAAATGGATATAACTGGCCCGTCCTAAGGGTCCATTGGCTGTTCGATTCAGCCCGAGGGCACTACTTCGCTCTAAGGGCTTTGTCCAAGAGCTTCGAAGTGCCAGCACAAGTGTTACAATATGGCTATGGAATCTAACCAAAACGACCTTCTCCGCGAGACATACGAACTTACGCGAGAAAACAACAAAATGCTCCACGGCATGCGCCGCAACGCGTTTTTGGGCTGGATATTTAAACTGATTTTCTGGATTGCTCTCATCGTTGCGCCGATATGGTTCTATCAGACATATCTTTCCCCGGTTGTGGGCAGTATGTTGAAGTCTATAAATCAAGTTGGAAATGCAAGCGCAACCGCGCAATCGCAGTTTAAAGAGATTCAAAATGCACTACAAAAGTTTCAATCGCAGATTCCGGGAGTATTTTAGGCGAAGAAGTGAAAAGATTTGCGCGGACCATAATTACGGCAAAGTTATGAGCAGAATGGATAGACAGATGTTTGCTCCATATAAGGACGAGAAGAGCGGGGGTGGATCCGCTGAAAAAACTCCGCTGGCGGAAGATGTAATTCTAAATGCATCACAAATCAAACAAATCCTTAGTCAAAATCGTCTTTCAGAATTCCCCGTACTAGAAATGGCCGCACAGCGTGTGCAAAGAATGGCAGTTTTGTCAGAAGGTGTTCTCGGACCAGCGAAGAAGCGAATCATTGCAGATATAAAAAGCGAGTATGTTCTAACTGGCAAACCAACAGATGATCAGGAGTTACTCAGATCTTTCAGCGAGTTTCTAGTGGATAGTGCAAGGTACTATATGCGGTCCAACCCGGCGTATCGAACTCTTGACGCGGGACAACAACAAGAATTTGCAAGGAAGATTGGTGAGCAAGCCAACTTCTTATTTGACAACTTTGAAAGAGCGAGTGAATTGTCGACAGAGCAACAAAAAATCACTCTCAGACTACGACTGAAAGAAGAGGATCGTCACGGACTGGAAGAAAGAAAAATACGCTTGGAGGAGTTACTTACCTCCAAGGAGGCTGCGGGTCGGTGGCTTTATGGGGTTGCCAGGGGTGAGTTAAAGCGCTCGGGTGGAAAGGTGGCGGATGCGGCAAGGAATCTCGTTCTGAGCGAAAAGGCCAGGAAACTCATTAAACATCATAACTTTAACCTCTTCCAGTACGCCGATGAGGAATTTAGAGATATAGATGCAAGAGAGCAAGACCAATGGCAAGACCGTACTGACGCGAAATTGCCCGTAGCGGTACTACTTCAAGCGTTCGCCACACCACGAACCATGCGCTCTGACGCGCGCATGATCCAAGAGCTTCCTGGGGCGTATCTGCTACAGACGATAAATTTCTGGCTTAACGCCCGATTTGCGGCCGAGCTGCCTGTCGGTGTATATGAACAGGCCGTAGTGGAAGAAGAAACATACAGACGGAAACAGACAGAACACTCACGAAGCAGAAGCGGCTATGAAGAGGAGCACATAGCGCAAGGAAAGGAGGAACCTTCTAGGTATCTGGATTCAAACGTGGCAGTTCTGTGGTGGAATATTCCACTATGGAAACAGTGGAAATTATTAAGGCCGCACATCAAGAAAGAGATAGAAAAGACGCAAAGCAAGTCCCGTGGTTTTGTGCCAAGAAAGTTCCTTGAATATATGGATGTTTTGATTTCTAAAGAAGGCAAAGCGATGCAACAACAGCCGCATACAACACAAAGCTCCGGTGGGCAGCAGGACGGAATTAGCGCTGGTCTGGCAAAGATACATCGGCTACGGGAGATGAAAGATATCTTCAATATAGATTTCGTGATGTCCAGGGAACAGCGTAACGCAGAGATAAATCGCAGGCAAGACGAAAAGCGAAAACAAGACGAACGGGCAAAACTACGCCGGCAAACTGACACATTTCGGTTTCGGTTTCCATAGCCATGATGATAGGGCTAGATAACACCACTATGCGTGCTCCTGGCAATCATTCTTGGTAGTAGTTTTGTAGCACTTATTCACGCAAATGTAAGTCATCGTGGGCGTGAAAAATCAGTTTTAATGTGGTAGATTGTCCAGACTGCTTGGGTAGCTCAGTTAGTTAGAGCGCTTCGCTGAAGACGAAGAGGTCCCCGG
>CAZSPA010000033.1:0-6757 GCA_964608685.1 uncultured Candidatus Saccharibacteria bacterium | reverse complement strand
CATTCAGCAGGAACGAAGCCGAATTCAAGGAGTTCTACGAAAAATGCGCGGGCGCATACAAAAAGATATTCGAGCGAGTCGGACTGGGCGAGAAAACTTTTCGCACTTTTGCGTCTGGAGGAACTTTCTCAAAATTCAGCGATGAATTTCAGACCCTTAGCGGCGCAGGGGAGGATACTATTTATGTGAACCGTGAAAAAGGAATTGCAGTCAACAAAGAAGTGTATACAGACGACGTGCTCGCGGAACTAGGAATAAAGAAAGGAGAACTTACAGAAGAAAAAGCGATTGAAGTCGGAAACATCTTCCCGCTAGGCACCCGTTTTTCGGATGCGCTTGGACTCGTGTTCAAAGACGATAAAGGAAACGCACAGCCGGTCGTTATGGGTTCGTACGGAATCGGTCCGGGCAGAGTCGGGGGAACGATAGTAGAGGTTCTTTCAGACTCAAAAGGAATTATTTGGCCCAAAGAGGTCGCGCCGTATCAAGCGCACATCATTTCAATTCCCGGAGGCAACAAAGATGTGGTTGCAGAAGCTGATCGTTTGTACGATTTGCTGTCCGAACACGGAATAGAGTCGTTGTATGACGATAGAGACGTGCGGGCTGGGGAGAAATTTGCCGACTCTGACCTTATTGGAATTCCTACCAGATTGGTCGTTTCAGAAAAGACGCTTGCAGAAGGAGGGGTAGAGGCCGTTTCCAGACAAACCGGAGGAACGACACTTGTCTCCGAAAGCGCTATAATCGAGAACTTCGTAGAGAAATAAGGAACGCAGTGACTATATTTCTCACGACCCGCCTAAACTTTCTATAAAATCTTATGCAACAACAAAATACCGCAGTACTCATCGAAACAAATAATGTCGGAACTCCCGAGCGGTCAAAAGTTTGGGCGGGTGTAAGATTTTCTAACTCGCTCCGCTCGGAACAAAATCTAACATAACGGTTGTATGGCAGGATTTTTCGACACATTGCGCGATTACAAGGAGCGGACACTTCAATTTTTCTCCAACGACATCGGGATAGATTTGGGAACCGCAAATACCCTCGTCTATGTGAAGGGGCGAGGAATTGTAATCAATGAACCTTCTATCGTCGCTGTGAATCAGAAGACCGGGCAGATTGTCGCGGTCGGAGCGCAGGCGAAAGAAATGCTGGGGCGCACTCCCACCCACATCACGGCGGTACAGCCGGTCGTAGACGGAGTCATCTCGGACTTCGAGGTGACGTCCGAGATGCTCGCATATTTAATAAACAAAGCGCAGGCAGGACACACAAAACTTCTAGGCCCGCGCGTCGTGGTCGGCGTTCCTTCAGGGATTACATCGGTTGAAGTTCGGGCCGTGCGCGATGCCGCGCGCGACGCGGGCGCTCGCGAGGTTCACATCATTGAAGAGCCGATGGCGGCAGCGATTGGAATCGAATTGCCCGTGCATGAACCCTTCGGCAGCATGGTTATAGACATAGGAGGCGGCACAACCGACATAGGAATAATAGCTTTGGGCGGACTGGTTAATTCGCGTAACTTGCGAATTGCCGGGGACAGGTTCAACGATGACATAGTCGGCCACGCGAGAAATGAGTTCAAGATGCTGATTGGCAAGAAAAGCGCCGAAGAAGTGAAGATTGCGGTCGCATCGGTATCCCCGGGGCGCGAGCGTCTCGAATACATTGTGCGCGGTCGGGACCTTGTTACGGGCCTCCCGCGCGAATTAGTGGTTACAGACCAAGATGTGAGGAACGCGATAGGCCATTCCATCGAAGAGCTGGTGGAAGCTGTGAAAGAAGTTCTGGAAACAACACAGCCGGAAATAATTGCGGATGTGATGCAGAGGGGCATCTATCTTGTCGGCGGAGGCGCTTTGATACGCGGACTTCCGCAATTTCTTACTTCCGCGCTCGGTGTACCCGTTGTCGTGTCGATTGACCCCTTAACCGCGGTTGTGCGGGGGACAAGCGTTGTTCTTGACGACTTGGAAGCATACCGCGAGGCGCTCTTGCGAAGCGATGATGAACTTGTTCCGACAGAATAATTGGCCCAAAGCTGGATGGAGGCCTCCGAGAGGCCGGCATTTTTTTGTAACGACCGCAATCATATTTGTATTATTGATTATCGATGGTTTGTCGGGCGGAAAAATCCGTTCCGTTGCGCGTCTGGCCGGTTCTGAAGTGTGGAAATTAGGGTCCGCGATGACGCAATCAATTACAGGAAGCAGATTTATTTCGAGCCGCCGCGCGCTTATAGAGGAGAATTTAGCGCTGGCCCAGCAAATCGCATGGTTGCAAGAACGCGCTGCCGCATATCGAGTCCTACAGGATGAAAATAAGGCCCTGCGCGACGTGCTCCATGTCGCTGGCATAGAGAGGAATCCTAACCGAGAATCGGGAATTACCGCGCCAATCGTTTCGTCCTTTCGCTCCTCGCCGTACGGGACTTTTCAGGTGGGCGCGGGAAGGGAAGATTCTGTTTCTTCGGGAAACCTAGTTCTAAGTTCTGAAAATTTCGTCATCGGAAGAGTTGAGGATGTTGATTCTCATACCGCGCTGGTTCGCCTGATATTTGCCCCCAATGTTTCTTCGGACGCGCTGCTTCGCGGAGCTGGTGTAACAGTGGAAGGGCGTGGAGGGGGCAACGCAAGCACGAAGGTGCCTCGACAAATTGACGTTGCCGTGGGCGATGCGGTAATCTCCCCCGTGCTTTACGGAAGAGCGATAGGAATAGTAGGCAAGGTGTCGGAGGATTCCGGCAGCGCGTACAAACAGGTAAATATTTATTTGCCCGTTAACCTTTCCTCGCTTCAGTTCGTGTACATAGTTGAAAATTGATTTATATGAGAACTCTGCTCGCAACTCTCGGGGTTTTATCCGCAATTTTTGCTCCGTCGTGGGTAACGATAATTTGCATGGGTGCCTCGGCTTTTCGCTATCCGGCTTGGGAGGTTTTGTTCATAGGCCTTCTAACAGATTTTTTGTGGCTTCCGCCGGGTTTTCTCCACCCGCTTCCGATATTCACAATCTCGGCCCTTGTTTTAGTCTGGGGGCTGGAGCCCCTGCGAAAGGAGTTTCTGTTTCCGTAAAGTGTGGAGTTTCTGGTTTCTGGCAGTCAGACTGCTAAATTCCCAGCAGTCAGACTGCCAGAATGCTAAAATCTGACTTTGATTATCTAATGGGGTATAGTTGCGCCATGCGGTTCTTCAATCGGAAGGTGAAAATATACGAGGTTGACCCCGACGAGATATTCCTCGACTCCTCAAATCTTCCAAGCCACAACAAGAAGCAATTTGAGGGCAGAGTGGAGAGGCCGGTTACTGGAAAAGCTATTTGGAGTGTTGGGGTAGCTTTTGTCATTGTGGCGCTGGCTTTCACCGCAAGAGCTTTTAATCTTCAGGTTTCAAACGGCCAAACGTATTCAGATATTTCGCGAAACAACAGTTTAGTCCGCTCTTTAATATTTGCGACGAGGGGCATTATTTATGATAGAAACGGATTAGAACTTGCTTGGAACGAATTTCCGTCCGCAAACGGTTCGCAGGACGCCCCAAACGCCGCGGCATCCTCATTTCCACTCCGTAAATACAGCGCGTTTTCCGGACTATCACACCTCGTGGGTTTTATACGATATCCTAAGGCCGATGCGAAAGGACTATGGTGGCGCGAAGAATATGTCGGTATATCCGGCGTGGAGCTTTCTTTTGATTCTCTATTGCGCGGGCAAAACGGAAGCACGATGATTGAAACAGATGCGCTCGGCCGCGTAGAGCGCGCACATATTATCGCCCCGCCACGCAATGGCGCCGACCTGAAGCTTTCTATTGACGCGAAAGTAGAAAATGAATTATACAGAATACTATCTGCACATGCCGCTGAACACAGGTTTAGAGGCGGCGCGTCAGTCATCATGGATGTGCGCACGGGAGAAATTCTCGCGCTTGCGAGCTTTCCAGAATATGACCACGCGGCGTTCACCGCGGGAGATACTCGCGCCGTCCGTGACGCGGTTAACAATCCCCGTACTCCAATGCTGAATCGCGCTGTTGCCGGCGCGTACACGCCCGGCTCCATCGTAAAACCGATTTTCGCCGCCGCCGCATTGAATGAGGAAGTGATAGCTCCCGACAAAGAAATTCTCTCAACCGGCGCAATCACCATTCCCAATCCTTATGACAAAACCCTCCCGTCTATTTTTCGGGACTGGGCTGTTCATGGATGGGTCGACATGAGAACGGCGCTCGCGGTTTCTTCTGACGAGTATTTTTACACAATCGGCGGCGGTTACGGCGGACAGCAGGGACTCGGTATTAACCGGCTGGATGAATATGCGCGGAGGTTTGGCCTCGGCAGTTCAACCGGTATCGCGCTTTTGGGCGAAGTCGAAGGAGTCATTCCCACTCCGGAGTGGAAAGAGGAAGTATTTGGCGCGGATGACCCTTGGCGCCTGGGAAACACTTACCACACTGTAATCGGCCAGTATGGTTTTCAACTTACGCCGCTTCAAGCAGTGCGTTTTATAGCCGCTATAGCCAACGGCGGGAAACTTCTTAAGCCGCAATTGATCGCCAGTTCTACACCCGAGTACGAGAATGTTGGTATTCCCGACTCGTATCTTAAAGTCGTTCGGGAAGGAATGCGTCTGGCAGTCAGGTCGACTCGGAAGGATGCAACTGTCAAATATCTGAATATTCCAGGTATATGGATAGCTGGAAAGACAGGAACCGCTCAAACCGGCCTTCGCAACGAATCGATGAACGCGTGGTTCGTGGGATTCTGGCCAGCCGAAAATCCAGCGTTTGCCGTTGCAACGGTTCTCGAAAATGCGCCCGCGGGGACGCTCGCGGGCGCAGGCCCTGCGATGCTTCCTTTTTTTCAGTGGTTGATTGCCAACAAACCGGAATACATCGAGTAGGAAATAGGCAATAGGCAAAAGGCACTAGAGTAAAGAAAAAATGCATTGGGATTGTTCCTATTGCCTCATTGCCTTGTGCCTACCCTCATGTATAATGCTGCGCAATCTATATGATGAATCCCGTTAGAGGCCGCGGTCGCACGGAACAATATTAAATTGCTTCCTTCACTTTTTTACACTACTGATTCTATGTCTTCACAATCGGATACACGACCGCGACCTGCCTTTAACGGGACGAATGATGAAACAAATTACTTGAGCAAAGAGAAATTCGATGAGTTCACGAAAGAACTCGAGCATTTGAAAACGGTTCGCAGGCGCGAGATTGCCGAGCAGTTGGAATACGCCCGCTCGCTCGGAGATCTTTCAGAAAACGCCGAGTATGAGGAGGCGCGCAATCTTCAAGCCGCTACCGAGGACAGAATTCGCGGTATCGAAGAAAGCTTGTCGCGCGCTCGAATAATAGAGCATCCCAAGGGAAACATCGTTTCTTTGGGCAATTTTGTGACTATTCAGAAGCAAGGTGAGAAAGAGGAACACACGTACGAAATTGTCGGTTCGGCAGAAGCGAACATGCAGGAGCATAAGATTTCACACTTATCGCCGCTTGGTTCTGCGCTTATGGACAGGAAGAAAAATGATTTGTTTTCTTTTGACACGCCAAAAGGTGCACAAAAGTATAAAATTGTTAATATTAAATGATTACTAAATAACTTTTATAAATTTATGTGTCATTCGGAAGGAAAGGGAGCTTGGAAGGATTACTCCTTGCTCGTCGGGCGGGTTTTGATAGCGGTATTGTTCATCGTGGCGGGGTGGGGGAAACTCAATGGGTTTGAATGCGCGGTCGGCTATGTAGCGTCTGGAGGTTTTCCGATGCCTGAAGTGTTCGCTGTGCTTACGATAATTATTGAGCTTGGGGGCGGGCTAATGCTTTTGCTCGGCTTTCACTCTCGAATTGCCGCAAAGGCGCTTATCGTCTTCACAGTCATTGCGACAGCCGTTTATCACAATGTATTTGTGGACGCGACACAGCAGGTGATGTTGCTGAAGAATCTCGCGATTATCGGCGGGCTTCTGTATGTTGCGGCCTTTGGCCCCGGCCAGATTAGTTGGAACAAGAATTGCGGAGGCGCTAATTGTCCTGACTGCAAGGAGGAGGAAAAGAAAGTCGGAACTGTTTAATTCTAAAACAAACTCACCGGCAGAGTGCCGGTGATTTTGTTTTGTGGACCCATCGAGAATCGGACTCGAGACTGTGCAATGCGAATGCACCGGTATACCACTTACCTATGGGCCCCGACTTTCTAACGGGGTGAAAATGCGCCATTATGCCACCTTACTATGGGCCCTAAATCAAAACTCATTAAGTTTTAACCGGGCGAACAAAATGCATAGCATTTTGTTTTAGCCCCAGAGCTTGACTAGAATATATCAATTATTACCTGCCGTCTATCGATAATCTTCGGTCGGGCTGCCGGGAATTGAACCCGGTCTACAACCACCCCATGGTCGCGTACTACCGGTATACTACAGCCCGCCTGTGATGCCTCGTGTCGGGACGCCGGGAATCGAACCCGGTCTATACGAACCCGAATCGTATGTACTACCGGTATACTACGTCCCGACACGAAACTCCACGTTTGGCACAAGAAGTGCCGGTGCACCTTGTAAGGATCGAACTTACGGCCTTTCCGACCTGCCCCGTTAGATATTTCTCCTCGTGCGTCCTATAGGGATCGAACCTATGGCCTTTCCGATGTGAACGGAACGCTCTACCACTGAGCTAAGGACCCACCATATCTAACGGGGTGAAAACGGAACGCTCTACCACTGAGCTAAAGGTGCTTC
>CAZSPA010000032.1:0-6789 GCA_964608685.1 uncultured Candidatus Saccharibacteria bacterium | reverse complement strand
TTGATAAAGGATAATCGTTTCGTCTTGGTGGGGCGCGGGCTATACGCGCTTAAAGAGTGGGGCTATCAGCCGGGGGTAGTGCGCGATGTCATAAAAAGAATTTTGGAAGCAGAAGGCCCGTTGTCGCGGGAGGAAATTATGGAGCGCGTAAAGCGCGAACGGTACGTAAAAGAGGCGACTATCGCCGTCAATCTCCAAAACAATATATTCGTGCAGCTTCCAGACGGCCTGTACTCGCTCTCAAAATAATCGGAGGCCTCAAGTTCTCCCTTCGAGGCTAATACGGAGGGGGGATAAATATCCACGAATGCCGTGGATATTGCGTACGGAGCGCGCTTGTGATGTTATTATGTACCAGGGTAGTGCAACTTCGGCTCGCCATTATCATCGCCAAGTAAGAATAATCATATATGGATGACAGCTCAATGCGGTTAAGATTACCAGCGATGGCAAGCGCCTTTCAGGCGCTTAAGCCGAAGTTCTACTAACCGGGTGTATATAATATGGCCGCGCCAAAAAGCGAATGGGAGTCATTTCTTGAAATGCTCACAAGTTTTGATTTCGATAAGTGGATGAATTTTGTGGGCGGAGATGCCGGATTCGGGGTCTCAAGGGCTTTGTTTCTTGCCGTCTTGTATGCAGGGATGTGGAGCATTCTCTCATTGCAAATACCGAATTTGTTTTTGCTCACTTCCGCGTGGGTGATAGGCACCGCGCCAATTTGGCTTCCAATAGGACTCCTAATCGGCGCATATTACGTGTGGGTGTGGTACGCCAGGTCCAATTGGATTTATAAACAAGAATTTGTTCTTCTGGAAATGAAAATGCCGCGGGAAATCAGCAAGTCTCCGCGAGCCATGGAAACGGCCATTACAAACTTATGGATTCCGTCCCGGGAAACGACATACATAATGAACGTCATTCAAGGGTCGGTGCGCCCTTGGTATTCCTTTGAGATTGCGTCGTTCGGCGGAGAAATTCATTTTTATATATGGGTGCCGAAGCTGTGGCAACAGGGAATAGAAGCGACCATATACTCGCAATATCCTGAAATAGAATTGCACCCAGCCGAGGATTACTCTCTGAAATATACATACAAACCCGAGACGGACACGTGTTACGTCTGCGATTGGCGGCTGGAGCCGTTCGGCAAGGAGAACATAGACGCTTACCCGATAAAGAGCTATATTGACTTTGAACTGGAAAAAGACCCCAAGGAAGAATTTAAAATTGACCCGCTTGCCTCCGTGCTTGAGGTGATGGCAAGCATCAAGCCGAGCCAGCAGATGTGGATCCAGATAGGCTTCACCTCCAGTTTCAAAACCGGCAAACTGGTGCGCAAGGAAAGCAAATGGAGGCATATAGTAGAAACTGAAATTGAACGGGTGCGGTTTGAATCCGTAACTTTGCCCGAACACGCTCCCGTAGAGCATGTTTCTGAAGAAAGATTGCGGTCTGCTCGGCCTCGCGCGACATGGCACCAGACGTACCAGATTGAAACCATGGGCCGCCACCTGGGCAAGCATCCGTTTGACGTTGTTATTCGCGGCATACTGATTTCGCCTACGAAAGATTACGGGTGGAGATTCTGGGATATGCGCTGGATATGGCGGCCATACGCCAATCCTCAATACATGAGCCAACTGCGGAATCGCAGGTGGCATGTGACTTTTGACTGGCCGTGGTGCGATTGGCACGATTTTCGCTGGGACCAGCAAACTCATCGCGGCATGGACGCATATCGGCGCAGGTCATTCTTTTACCCCCCGTGGGAAACACCGAGCAATTTCATGACGAGCGAGGCTATCGCGTCGCTGTTTCATCCGCCGAGCTCTGCGGCAAAAGTCCCGGGACTGGAGAGAATTCCAGCAACAAAATCCGCACCGCCCTCGAATTTGCCGATGTAGCTCCGCAAGTATTCGTAATTTGCCAAGTCAATCATGGATGGAAATCAGGGATTGGGGAAATTCATAAGTCGCGCACTCTCCGCTTATGACAGGTTGATTGAAAATCTATCTTTTCATTCTCGCCAGCATGCCAACCGCCGTACGATTGTGATTCTGATATTTATCGGTACTCTAACGACATTTTTATATCTATCGCAGATTCGCCCCCCCGATAACTTTCCGATAAACGAGCTTGTAACCGTTTCCGAGGGTTCATCGCTCCGCGAAATAGCCGCCGCTTTTGAGAAAAACTCCGTCGTCCGCTCCGCTTCCGCTCTGCGCATTGTCGTCACGCTTATGGGACACGATAACAATGTACGCGCCGGAGATTATTTATTCAAAGAGCCGAAGAGTTTAATCAGCGTAGCGCGAGCTATCTCTTTGGGAGCGTTCGGGTTGGAACCGATGCGCATAAGAATTCCTGAAGGCGCGACAATTCGGGAAATGGCGCTGATATTCAGCAACCGCCTATTGCGTTTCGATAAAGAAACGTTTCTAAAGGAGGCACGCCCCATTGAGGGAATGCTTTTCCCAGACACTTACTTTCTTCTGCCGAATGCCACGGAGGATTTGGTGATTCGCACAATGCGCCAGAATTTCGACTCGCAAATAGCGACTATCGAGGATAAAATTAAGGCCTTTGGCAAACCCTTAAAGGACGTGGTTACAATGGCGTCTCTTTTGGAACGGGAAGCTCGCAAGGTGGAGGATAAAAAAATAATCGCCGGCGTTCTGTGGAATCGTTTAAACATCGGAATGCTTCTTCAAGTGGACGCGGCATTTCTCTACACGCTTGGAAAGGGGACTTATCAGTTGACGACAAAAGATTTGCAGAGCGATTCCCCATACAACACTTACCGATACAGGGGTTTGCCCCCTGGCCCGATAGGAAGCCCGAGCTTAAGTTCTTTAGAGGCGGCGGTAACGCCAATCAAGCACAACTATCTGTATTATCTTGCGGACAAAAGCGGCGTCACCCATTACGCCAAGACATACGCGGAACATTTGCGGAATAAGAGGAAATACATAGATTGAAATCCAAAGCTCCAAATTACAAAATCCAAGCTCCAAACAAGCTCCAGTTAATTAAACCTCAAGAAAAACTAAACGGGGCGCATTTTTTAAGGTTTAGATGTTTGGATTTTGAGATTTGTTTGAGATTTGTTTTTTGGAGCTTGGAGCTTATATTTGTCCCTATGAAAAAGGTGTTCGTGGGCCTCTCTGGCGGCGTTGATTCCGCAGTTTCAGCCGCGCTTCTCAAAGAACAGGGGTTCGATGTAGTCGGTGTTTTCATCAAAATCTGGCAGCCGGAATTCACCGAATGCACATGGGCTAGGGATCGGCTTGATGCGATGAGAGTTTGCGTCGCGCTCGGAATTCCGTTTCGCGAAATAGACTTATCGCGCGAATACAAACAGGAAGTAGTAAAGAGGATGATAAACGAGTATTCCCTAGGAATCACTCCGAACCCGGACGTATTGTGCAACGGGCGCATAAAGTTTGGGAGCTTTCTTAAGTTTGCCGAGAGAAAAGGCGCGGATTGGATAGCGACGGGGCACTACGCCCGCATAGCGCAAGTCAAAAGTCAAAAGCCAAAAGCCAAAAGCCTTGAATTGCTCCGAGGGAAAGACAGAGGTAAGGACCAGTCATATTTTTTGTACTTGCTGAATCAAGATGACCTTGCCCGGACGCTCTTCCCGGTGGGAGGACTAGAAAAGAGGGAGGTGCGAGAGCTCGCGCGCAAATTTAATCTCCCAGTTGCGGAAAAATCCGACAGTCAGGGATTGTGTTTTGTCGGCGAAGTATCGATGAAAGATTTCTTGTCGCGTTTTATACAACTTAAAAAGGGGGCTGTGTTGAATATTGAAGGCGCTGTAATTGGCGTTCACGATGGCGCTCCGCTTTACACCATCGGTCAGCGCCATGGATTTTCCGTTAAACAAAAGAACGGCAATAGGGAGCCGTATTATGTCGCTAAAATTGATGCAAGAGCCAACACAATTACTGTTACGACAAGGTTGGAAGACGCCATGCGTACAAGCGCCACCCTAAATGATGTTCACTGGATTTCGGAATCGCCGTCGTTGCCAGCGGAGGCCATGACTCAATCGCGATATCGCGAAACACCGATTAAGTCTTCAATCGTAAAGAATGGAGAGCGCATCATAGTGTCATTTAGCGAGCCGCATATAGCATCTCCGGGCCAGTCGCTGGTAATTTATGACGGCGACAGATGCCTCGGCGGAGGCATAATTCAAAATAAAAAGCACGAAATCCTAAATCCTAATCTCTAAATAAGTATCAAACACCAAAAGGAAAGTGCAAAATCAATCCGTCGGTTGTTTTGATATTTAGATTTCATAAATTCAGATTTGTTTAGGATTTAGATATTAGAAATTAGAGTTTTGGCTACGCGGACATGCGCTATACTAGTGACATGCAGACATTTGCACATGATGCTTCGCCAGTTACTCGCGAATACAACGCGCAAAAGATGGGAAGTGTTTTGATAACAAAAGCCGATGGCGAGCAAGAATTATTTGATGAATCCAAGTTGGACGCATCGCTTGCGCATGCGGGAGCAAATGCCGCGATACGCGAGCGAGTCATCGCTCATGTCGAGCGAGAATTAAAACCGGACATGACGACAGAAGAGATATACAGGCACGCTTTTGATATCTTAAGGAGGGAAGAATCTTCTCCCATCGCGGCGCGGTATTCCATCAAACGCGCGGTTTTCGCCCTCGGTCCTTCGGGATTTCCGTTCGAGCAGTTTCTCGCGGAGATATTGCGGGCGCATGGGTGGACCGCGAAAACGGGGGTTGCCCTTACCGGACGATGCGCTCCGCACGAAGTGGATGTATTGGCGGAAAAGAACGGGAGGCGAGTGGGGATCGAGGCCAAATTTCACAACGAGCCGGGCGGACACACCGACATTAAAGACGCGCTGTATGTACACGCGCGGTATGAGGACTTGAAAAATGCGCCCGACACCCTTTCCCGCGTGAGTGAAGGATGGTTAGTAACAAACACGCGATTTACCCGCAACGCAATTCGTTACGCGCAGTGTTCCAACTTGACTCTCCTTGGATGGGATTATCCGAACGGACGCGGGCTCATGGCTATGATAGAAGAAGCGCGCGTACATCCTTTGACCTGTCTTACAACTCTAACGGAAGGCGAGAAGCGCAATCTTCTGGATAATAAAATAGTTCTTTGCAAAAACGTTCAGACAAGCCATCTCTTGGAAGAATACGGCGTAAAGCCGGGACGAATTCCCTTTGTTTTGGAAGAGGCGCAAAGGCTATGTGGAATATGATTAATCAGCTCGTAGCCAGTAGACTGAGACCTGTAGCAAAATGCATTCTTTTTCTTGCTACGCGCTACCGGCTACAAGCCACGGGCTGTTTGTAGTTTTTTCTAAACCGTGCGTTATACTATAAACCATGAACCCCGCGCAGTTTGTCGACCCGACATATATAATATTCGTCAAACTAATTCTTGCGCTAATCTTGGGCGGATTAATCGGCACTGAACGCGCGGTGGTAGCCCGTCAAGCCGTCGGCACTCGCACTTTCGGTCTAGTCGCCCTCGGCGCATGCTTGCTTGTAATAACCGCGAATTATGTGGATTCCGCTTATCTTGGGGTAGTTAATTTCGACCCCATGCGCGTCGCCGCCGCGATTGTTACTGGCATAGGGTTTATTGGCGGCGGCGTAATAATTTTTCGGGGCGATACGCTTCACGGTGTTACGACCGCGGCGGGATTGTGGATTGCGGCCGCCGTTGGAATTGCCGTCGGATATGGGATGTACGCCGTCTCTGTATTCGCAAGCATCCTGACCCTGGTTGTCTTTACCGGAATGTGGTATCTAGAGAACCGTTTTAAGCATTGGTTCACTGACCATAATCAGGGGGACAGCCAAACGGAATCCAAAGCACTGTAAATTTTTTGTGCGACAGGTATAATTCTCCGATGCCCCCGCGACTGTACGCGAAGCGCACGCGAAACTTATTTGACCCCGCGTCGTCGGAGCCATTCCGAGTGAGCCGAAGCAAGATAGATTTATTCCACGAGTGCGCGCGGTGTTTTTATTTAGATGTCCGCCTCGGAATCGCGCGCCCTTCTTTTCCCGCGTTCACTCTCAACAACGCCGTAGATGAGCTGATGAAGAGAGAGTTTGATTTGCACAGAGCAAAGGGAAGCGCGCATCCCCTAATGAAATCCTACAAAATTGACGCCGTTCCATTTAATGACCCTCGAATGGATGAATGGCGGGATGCCTTGCGTCATGGTATCCAATATCATCACAAGCCCACGAATTTGATTTTCCGCGGCGGGGTAGATGACATTTGGGTCAATCCCAAAGACGAGCTTATCGTCGTGGATTACAAGGCAACGAGCAAGAAAGAAGAAGTAACGATAGAAGGTTATTGGCAGAAAGGATATAAGCGACAGGTTGAGATTTATCAGTGGCTTTTGCGAGGAATAGGCGAGAAAGTTTCTTCAACCGCGTATTTCGTTTACGTGAACGGCAACAGCGACGCGAAAGCGTTTGACGCGAAGCTTGAATTCGACATAAAAATCATTCCGCACAAAGGCGACACCTCGTGGATAGAACCCGTGGTAATGCAACTGGCCGAATGTCTGCGAAGCGAAGAAGTCCCTCCAGCGGCCGAGCCGTGCGAATACTGCCGATACCGCGAAGCGGCGGGGAAGGAATTGCAGGCGCTAGCGAAAAAGGCAAAGGGAAACGGAACACTCGGTATCTGAACCGGATGTCTTTTAGTATATTAGTACATACGCAACCCATGAATCGTCTTTGCGAGGCTTTGCCGAAGC
>CAZSPA010000031.1:0-6929 GCA_964608685.1 uncultured Candidatus Saccharibacteria bacterium | reverse complement strand
CGTAGGCCCCGGGCTTGAGCCGGCTTTATGGGTCGGTGTTAATTTCGCCCGCGCGCTTTCACTTGTGTGGGATATTCCAATCGTTGCTGTGAATCACATGGAAGGACACATTGTTATGGCTCTTGTAGACTTCGTCTTATCTCCCAATCCCAATACTTCATTTCAAAGTGAAGTATTGGGATTGAGAACGATGAAGTTTCCTCTGTTGGCTCTTCTGATTTCCGGAGGACACACGGAATTGGTTCTTTCAACAAAATGGCAAGATTACAAAATCCTCGGCGCTACGCGAGACGATGCCGTCGGAGAAGCATTTGATAAAGTCGCTCGCCTTCTCGGGATTCCGTATCCGGGCGGGGCAGAGCTTTCCCGACTTGCCGAAATTGCCCAAAAATCCAGTGAGGCGCCGCCTCACTGGATTAAACTGCCTAGGCCGATGCTACATGATGAAACTCTGGATTTCTCTTTTGCGGGACTAAAAACGGCCGTGTTACGAATGGTGGAGGCAAATTCTCCGCTTACAGATGAAATGAAATCGGCCATCGCTAGAGAATTTGAGGACGCTGTTACAGACGTTCTCGTAAGAAAAACGATGCAGGCAGTGGATGAATACGGAATCCAAACGGTATTAGTCGGCGGCGGGGTTTCAGCCAATTCCCACATCCGAGCGCGACTAGCTGAACAACTCACTACTGTAAACTGTAAACTGCTAACTCCCCCTTCTGGCCTCGAAACCGACAACGCGATTATGATAGCGCTCGCTGGATACTTTCGTGCCGTCAAGAAGGAGTCCGCCGACCCTGCAACATTGAGTGCAAATGGGAATCTGAAACTCGCCTGAAAACTGTTTGGCCTTACTTTGGCGGCAGGTTACTATAACGAAATGGCAGAGGCATCTAAGGCACCGGAACCGTTTCTCAAGCCCTACAACTCCAAAGAGAGCGAGCCGAAGATTTTAGAGCTTTGGGAAAAGAGCGGGTTTGCCAATCCTGATGTATGCATTGAGAAAGGCGTAACCGCACAGAATGCCGAGCCCTATTCCATCGTGCTTCCCCCGCCCAACGTTACGGGAACTCTCCACATGGGACACGCCGCGATGCTTGCCATTCAAGACATTCTCATCCGCTATCACCGGATGCGCGGAGACAAAACTTTGTGGCTTCCGGGCACCGACCACGCGGCAATCGCTACGCAATCGGTCGTGGAAAAAGCTCTGCTCAAAACCGAAAAGAAAACACGGCATGATTTGGGACGCGAGGAATTCCTAAAGCGCGTAGAACAATTCGCCAAAGAGAGCCATGACACGATAGTCGGTCAAATTCGCGCGATGGGCGCTTCGGTAGATTGGAGCCGAGAGGCCTACACTTTGGACGAAGCGCGCAACCTCGCGGTACGCACTGCCTTCAAGAATATGTACGATGCCGGTCTTATTTACCGAGGCAATCGAATCGTGAATTGGGACCCGAAAATGCAAACAACAGTTTCCGACGACGAGATTGAGTACGTGGAACAAAAGGACCCATTTTATTATTTTAAGTACGGCCCGTTCACTATCGGCACTGTGAGGCCAGAAACTAAATTCGGCGACAAATATATCGTCATGCATCCAAACGACGCAAGGTACAAGGAATACAAGGACGGCCAGCAGATGGAAGTGGAATGGATAAACGGAAAGATAACGGCAACGATTGTGAAGGACGAAGCGGCCGATATGTCGTTCGGCTCCGGCGTGATGACTATAACGCCTGCACACTCGAGCATTGACTTCGAGATAGCGCAGAAGCACAAGCTGGACGTTGAGCAAATAATAAATGAGCGCGGAATACTTTTGCCAATCGCCGGAGAGTTCGCCGGGAGCCACATCAAAAAAGCGCGCCCCTTGGTCTTGGAAAAATTAAAAAATAAAGGACTGCTGGTAAAAGTAGAGGAAAATTATGTCCACAATGTGGCGCTCAACAGCCGCGGAGGCGAAGTTATAGAGCCGCAAATCAAGTTGCAGTGGTTCGTGGACGTCAACAAGAAATTCACGATTCCGCACTCGTCCGCCAACTGGCGGATTCCCGGTATCGCCTCGGGCTCGGAAACTTCGCTAAAGGAACTCATGCGGCGCGCGGTGGATTCGGGCGCGATAAAAATCACGCCAGATAGATTTGAAAGAGTCTATTACAACTGGATAGATAATCTGCGCGATTGGTGCATCTCGCGCCAAATTTGGTACGGGCATCGGATTCCGGTCTGGTACTGCTTGAATTGCAAATACGAATCAGTTGACGCAAAAGTGAAAAATCGCTGGTTCCTCGTCCGGCACGGAGAAACCGAAGGAAACGTAAAAAGAATCACGCAGGGGCATCAGGATACGCCGTTGACCGAGCAAGGGATGGCGCAAGCAAAATCCGCTGGCGCACAATTAAAAAATCAGAATATTGAGCTCATCATCAGCTCCGACTTAGGCAGGTGCAAACAAACAGCGGAAATAATTTCACAAGCGACTGGCGCCGAAGTAGTGTTTGATATCGGATTTAGAGAACGGTTCATGGGAGAATCAGAAGGATTGACCTATGAAGAACAGGAAAAACTCTACAGTCCATTTAAAGATTATGACGACAAAACCGACGGCGACATGGAAACTACGCGCGAGCTGGAGGAACGGGTGTTTGAAGCGTTCGCTCGGCACAAGGAAAAACACGGGCATAAAAATGTGGTAATCGTAAGTCATGGCGGGGCCATTCGCTGGTTGCTAAAACGCATGAAAAATCTCACATTTGAAGAGGCAAAAATACCGCGCGTGGCGGGCAACGCCGAGATTCAATCGCTTGATGTTTTACAAGCTCACTGTCCGAAATGCGGAAACGATTTGTTTGAGCAAGATTCCGACACTTTGGACACTTGGTTTTCGTCGGGATTGTGGACATTCTCGACGCTCGGCTGGCCTAATAAAACGGCGGATTTGCAAACGTACCATCCGACATCTGTCCTTGAAACCGGATACGACATTCTGTTTTTCTGGGTAGCGCGTATGATTCTTATGACCAGCTTCCTGCTCGGCACTGTTCCCTTTCGCAATGTCTACTTGCACGGACTCGTTCGCGATGCGCGGGGACGCAAGATGTCAAAATCTCTCGGCAACGTGATTGACCCGCTCACAATGATAGAAAAATACGGCGCGGACGCCGCGCGCCTCTCGTTAATCGTTGGTGCCTCTCCCGGGAACGATGTAAAGCTTTCGGAAGACCGCGTGCGGGGTTATAAGCATTTTGCAAACAAAGTCTGGAATATTGCTAGATTCGTCTTAGAGAATGTACCAAGCAACAACAAGTCTGACTTGTCAAAACAAGTCAGACTTGTTGCAGGGGACAATAAACTTATTGACGAAGCAAATGCTATTGCGAGAACGGTCTCCGAACATATAGACAACTTCCGCCTAGACCTCGCGGCGGACACTATTTATCACTTCGTCTGGCATCGTTTCGCGGACGAGATTATTGAGGAGAGCAAGCCGATAATTAAACTTGGCGGTTCAACCGCCAAGTCACGACGGCATACTCTATACGCCATACTCCATACGTGCTTGAGACTCCTCCACCCCTTCATGCCGTTCGTCACCGAAGCGATTTGGCAGGAATTGCCGAAAAAAGATACTGAACTTCTTATGATTGCAAAGTGGCCATATGTCTGAAATAACACCAGTCGCGGCGGCGCTTATAGGCGGGATATTCCCCGCTCTTGCTTGGCTTTGGTTCTGGAGGCGCGAGGATTCCGAGCATCCCGAGCCGCGCCGCCTTATCGCTCTGGCGTTTCTTGCCGGCATGGCTACTGTCGTAATCGTCATTCCGCTCGAGAAATTCACTGCTCCATTCCTTGCGAGTACCACTCTACTTTATTCCGCATGGTCTGCGATTGAGGAGGTGATGAAGTATCTTGCGGCGCGATTAACAGTTCTGAATCGGCGAGAAGACGACGAGCCGATAGACCCTGTTATTTACATGGTCGCGGTTGCGCTGGGTTTCGCGGCCGCAGAAAACGCGCTGTTTTTCTTGAGCCCGCTTTCTGGGGACACGTTCGTTCAGACTTTTCTCACGGGAAATTTACGGTTTGTCGGGGCTACTCTGCTTCACGTGCTTACTTCAGCCGTCATAGGCGTGGCTATCGGACTCGCGTTTTACAAGCCGAAGGTGACACGGCGATTATACGCGCTGTGCGGAGTTATCCTCGCCATCCTTTTGCACAGTGCGTTTAACTTCTTTATACTGAATACGCCCGAGGTGCATTTGTTGCGCACTTTCGGGTTTGTGTGGATTGGCGTAATTGTGCTTTTGGCCGTGTTAGAATACGTGAAGCGAATTCATCCGAAAATATTCAAGTCATAAAAAACTTAAAATTATTAATTAAATAAAATCAATGAAGAAACCCTCCTTTTTCGCGCGGCTTACTGGCGCAGCCCGAGAGTATGACGACTATTTTGAGGACCCCAAAGCCGAGCACGCCGTATTTGTCGGCGAGGGCGAGGAGAGGCACGCCCATCTTGCGACAAAGGACGGCGGCGGTTCGTTTAGAGACGCGGAGCCAGAGGGCGAACTCGCGGTAGATGTGTATCAGACAGCGGATGCGGTTGTTATAAAAGCTCTTGTTGCAGGAGTACAGCCAACTTCGATAGATATTTCTCTGACGCGCGAGATGCTCACTATAAGCGGAGTGCGAGAAGATGAGCGTGAAGTAGAGGAAGATAATTATTTCCAGAAGGAACTTTACTGGGGTTCGTTCTCACGCACGATACTTTTGCCGGAGGAAATCGACGTGGACCTCGCCGAGGCAACAGAGAAGCACGGCATTCTTATGATTCGCTTGCCGAAAATAAATAAGAAACGACAAACGAAGTTGAAGGTGAGAAGCCGATAACAGCCCGTAGCTTGTAGCCAGAGGAATTCAGACCCAAGTCTTTTTATTCTTCAGCTACAGGCTACTGGCTCATGGCTACTGGCTTACCTGTGATATACTCACCCCGTTATAAATAAATCTTTTACCGTGGAAACTATCCAGAAATTTGCCGTGCCGTTAGCAATTGTTATCGCGGGGGCGCTTATCGCGGGAGCGGTGTATTTCGCGAGCATCGGCAGAGCACCTTCCAATCCACAACAAGGCGCTGGCCGCGTAGAAACGAAAATCCGCGGAGCAGAAAAGGATGACCATATTCTCGGCAGGGGTAATGCGAAAGTCGTTTTAGTGGAATTTTCAGACCCGGAATGCCCTTTCTGCAAGCAGTTCCACGCAACTATGCATAAGGTGATTGATACATACGGAAAGGATGGAGATGTGGCATGGGTATATCGCCACTTCCCGATTGCGCAACTCCACCCAAAAGCGCAAAAAGAAGCGGAGGCGCTTGAGTGCGCAGCGGAGCTTGGAGGTCCCTCGAGCTCGCTCGGGACAAGTAATGACGTGTTCTGGAAGTATGCGGACAAATTATACGAAACAACCAATTCCAACAATTCTCTTGATATCGGTGTTTATAACCTGCCGACAGACCCGCCGACAGGACCGGACGGTAAACCATACTATGCGCAAAAAACTCCGCGAAGTACTACGGATGCCGGACAGCTCTCTGATATAGCCGTTTCGCTCGGACTTGATAAAACGGTATTCGAGTCTTGCCTATCCTCCGGAAAATATGAGGCGAGAGTGAAAAAAGATTCTGAAGAGGCGGCTCTTGCGGGAACGCGGGGTACTCCCAACAGCATAATCATCGTAGGAAAAGAACAGGTGACGATGGAAGGCGCACAGCCATTTGAAGCCGTTAAGACGCTGATAGACACTCTGCTAAAAAAATAGGGTTCGTCTTGGCTACTAATCTATTAACCCGAGTCGGTACACATCAAAGGAATTTTCCCCCTCGAACATGTCGGAGGGATTGGGAAGATAGATGCGCCGGCGCGATATTTCTTTCGTTGCATCGTTCACAAGCCGGTGAAAAATCGCAAAATCTTCTTTGCGTTTTGAGAAATCAATAATATATCTGCGCATTTGCGGAGAGCCGTCTGCATTCTTTCTCTTTTTGCATTCTTGAATGATAAAGCGTTTTACCTGGCGGCCGTATTTCTCGCGCACCGTGTAGTAATTGAAAATCGCCTGCATTACGAAAAGCGTCTTCCGCGAGCGCTCTTTGCTGAAATAATCCACGAATTTATGGTCTACGATGTCGAGCGCCTTGCGGTCAATTCTTGACTCTACTACCAAGTCAGAAACGGCTTTGAGCGGCAACACCAATCCTTTCACTTCCGCAAGGGCTACTACTTCCACTCCGAGAACTTTATATTTCGGCGGGCGCTCAAGATAGAAACTGATCGCCTGCAGATATTCCCGCTCCATTGCCGCGCGCTTTTTCTTTTTAGCGAGGCGCGATTTTGCGCGGCCGAAATTAATTTCAAAATCCGGCACGCTCTGGAGATACTCAAGCCCGAGGTCTATTGCGCCCTGTTTGCCGATACCGCCACCCGCCTTCGCCGAGGCTTCGGCGGGCAAGTAGAAATGCTGAAGCGCCACATGCCCCGCGCGCCCGATGATGGAAGCGGGATTGTAAGGCGTGTCGTATACTTTCAAGACGTATCGCTTGTACCAAGCAAGAGGATTCCTCAAAAACGCCATCAGAGACGAATGGCTCCAATGCGTGATTGGAAGAACCGCGCGTTTTTTTGCCATATCGGGAGTATACAACCCCGCCAACTTTTTGGACAAACTCGACGCGGAGATGTTATCGGGACTTTATCGGGACTTCGTAAGTCCCGATATAGATTTTGTCCGAACTTGCATATCTTGAGGGGGGGGGTATCATCGCGATTAGCCAGTGATGTCAACTGGGAGACGATGTACAAACCCACCACAAGGAGGGACGATGGATCACTATCTGCAGCCCGATGTGAGAGTCAAGATCGCAAGGC
>CAZSPA010000030.1:0-6939 GCA_964608685.1 uncultured Candidatus Saccharibacteria bacterium | reverse complement strand
CCGGGTTCATCGCCGTGCCTCGGACAGTCGGCCTAACGCCCATCCAGCGCGTGCGACCTGCTTTTCCGATATTCACCAAGCGGTGTTCTTCATTTGAAACTTCTCCCACGGTTGCCCATGCAGTACCTATGACCCGGCGCACTTCGGTAGAAGGCATTTTTAAGTGCGTGTAGCCCGCATCTTGCGCGACAATTTCGGCGAAACTGCCGGCAGAGCGCACCATCCGTGCGCCGTTTCCCGGCTTGAGCTCAATGTTGAATACAAATGTTCCCACCGGAAGCTTGCCCAATGGCAATCGGTTTCCAGTTTTTACCGGCGCGTTTTCGGAAACGATAAAAGTGTCGCCAACTTTTATCTTTTGAGGAACGACTACATAACGCTTCGTCCCATCGGCGTACACCGCAAGACCGATGAACGCAGAACGAAATGGGTCGTACTCAATGGAGGCGATTTTTGCCGAGATGTCCTTTTTATCAAAGTAAAAATCCACCTGCCGGTAGTTGCGCTTGTGGCCTCCGCCTTTGTGGCGAACGGTTATGCGCCCCTGATTGTTGCGCCCGACTCCTCGCTTATAACCGCCGACCAGCGACTTGGTCGGCGCGTGGCCGGAGAGAAGCTCTCGATAGTTGAGCCGCGTCATTCCGCGAGCGCCCGGCGAAGTTGGTTTGTAGATTTTGATGGACATATTAGCTTTGGTTCATCGTTATGGTATCGCCCTTCTTAAGATAAACATACGCTTTCTTTCCGCCTTTCTTCACTCCCTCCTTTCCTGTGCGCATATTTCGTTTTATTTTGCTAGGAATACGGACGACTCGCACCATACGCGGAGTAACTTTGTAAAGTTCTCGCACAGCTTGCGCAATTTGATGTTTGTTCGCGCTCTCTGCAACATGAAAAGTGTACACGCTGTCCGCGCTGTGCATCGTCGCTTTTTCTGTAATGCGAGGATTAAGAAGGACATGCGCAGAATCCGAGGGAATAGTCGTGCCGGCAGTTTTTGTAACCGTGGCAGGGACTGCTACCGCATCTTTCTTAACTTCTGTTTTCTTGTTTTTTCCGAAAAGTGCCATATTAGTTTTTCGCTCTCTGGCTAATAATCGCGACAGCCGCCTCCGGATTCTCAATAATCAGATACTTGCTAGCGAGAACGGAAACGGGGTTGAGATTTCTGACGCTTGCGTATTCCACGCTCCCGATATTTCTGAAACTCTTCTGTGACGCAGAAGTTGGTTCAGCAAACGCAATAAGCGCGGCATTTTTCTTTTTGTTCGCCAACTTCTCAAATCCGGGAATCTTCGACAATGTTACTAACGCGTTTCTCGCAACCGCAGTCTTCGGCGCTTCAATCCCGAATGAATTGACGAAAAGAATCTCACCGTCCTTCAGCTTTCGGGTAAGAGCGACGAAAAGCGCTTTCGCGCGCATCCTTTTCGGAATTTCCCTCGCGTAGACTTTTTCTTTAAGAGGCCCGTGCGTTACCCCGCCGCCTTTCCAGATTGGAGAGCGGATGGAGCCGTGCCGCGCGCGGCCAGTGCCTTTCTGCTGCCACGGCTTCCGCCCTCCTCCGCGAACTTCTCCGCGGCCTTTCGCATGAGCGATAATCGGACGCGCGTTGGCTTGCATCGTCGTTACAACCTGATGCATCAAAGCGTCGTTCCATTTCACTCCGAAAACGTTCTCCGGCAATTCTACCGTGCCCACTTTCTTTCCTTTTACGTCGTAAATATCTGATTTCATATATTTATTTATCCCCTTATCTCCACAAGCGTCCCCGGCTTTCCAGGTATCGCGCCTGAAATCAAAAGTGTGTTGGTCGCCGTATCAATCTGAAGAACGCGAAGATTTTTTACTGTAACGCGCTCGCCTCCCTTTCGTCCTGCCATTCGCATTCCCTTAGCAACGCGCCCGCCGGCTCGCCCGCCGCCGCCGATGGAACCCGGGCTCCTCTCTTTGTTCTTTTGTCCATGGCTTCTAGGGCCACCATGAAAACCGTGTCGCTTCACAACGCCTTGAAATCCTTTTCCTTTGGAAATCGCCGACACCGTAACGAGGTCTCCCTGTGAAAACGCGGAGACATCAATGACTTTTCCGCGCTCGATGCTACCGTCCGAAGGGAATTCTTTCAGATTTCGGAACATGCCGAGGTCCTTAAATTGCTCCTTTTGCGGCTTTGCGATATTTTTCTCCTTTTTTGTCCCGAATCCGACTTGCACGGATTTGTAGCCGTCTTTCTCCTCTGTTTTGACCTGCGTCACAGTTATGGGCCCCGCGGTAATTATTGTCGCGGGAAATACCACGCCCTTGTCGTCAAAGACCTGGGTCATTCTACCTTTTGTTCCTAATATAAACTTGGACATAATCGAGAAAAAGAAACGCCCGCAATAGCGGGCCTGAATTGTGCCTGCCATTGGTCCAGCTCCAGTTTTGATTCTGGAGATTCCCCAAAACTGGGGCTGGACTTGGGTGGAGGCAGTATATATGAGCTTTGATTAATGTCAAAATATTAATGTAGTCTTTAGCTAAAAAGATTCCTATTTTCTGCCATGGCAGAAAATAGGAATCTCGGAATGCGCATTCTTCCTCCCAGCTTCAGTAAGGAGGCACAATGGTTTTTAACGGTACGGGTTCATCTTCCGTTAAAAACCATCGTGCCTTTGAGCGTCAATTACAACTCCTCAATAATCGGGATAAGATTGACTGTCTGGGTTTCTGTAACTGAAGGAGGAGACGCTCCGGACAGCGCCGCACAGGAAAGAGTGAAAACGGTCTGGGTTGTAATTTGTCCAGAGGTCTTGCCGGAAGCCCCGGAGAAATTGCCGTTCCACGAATCTCCGTTATTCCCTGAAACGCTGCATGATGATGCATTGTCTGCATTCCAATACACCTCGGCCCTTTCCTCGTTTTGCAATAGTAACGGCTTAACTTGCAGATGCCCTGTCGCTGGAAACTGCCCGGAAACACTGGTGGCATCGAAAGGAGTAAACTGTATGGAAGGGGTAGGAACGCAAGCACTTCCAGAACAGCTGTATTGGCACTGCTCCGAGAGCGATACCGCACAGCTCTCATTTCTGTAGTAGAGGTCATTCCCCGTGCAGAAGTACTGCGGCGTGCAAGAGCAGGCGGATATAGTGTCCTGTATCTCATACACCGATTTTCCTCCTTGTTCAACAGAGGCCGCGATATAAAGCGCGCCAGCCGGAACACTAAACGCATACGGAGACGAACCGGAGCCGTAATAAATGGTTGCCCAAGAAGTTCCGCTCCCCGAAGGTTTCGGGTAGCGGATGATGACGATGCCGGAGCCTCCAGCTCCTGCTGACCGGCCTGCAACACCTCCGCCTCCGCCTCCGCCGGTGTTTGCCGCGCCTGCCGTTGCATCGATTGGGTTGTTGGAATAAATCGCACCTGTTCCGCCTCCGCCCGCCCCGCCGCTTCCAGATGCCGTTCTTCCCGAACCGCCTCCTCCTCCGGCGTACGTTACCGATGAGCCGCTGATGCTGTTTAAAGTTCCCGCTCCTCCAGTGCCTCCAGTCGTGGAACTGCCGCCACTCCCGCCCGCGGCGCCCGCGCCCCCGCCTCCGCCGCCGGAATTTCCGCCGCCTACTCCACTACCGCCGTCTCTGCCTTGGCCGCTGGCGCTATTGCCCCCGGTTGAGCCTTCTTCGCCGCCGCCGCCGGAACCGCCATCTCCTCCTCTTCCATTGCTTGTGCCTCCTCCTTTCCCGCCCCCAGTCGCGGTAATGGTCCTAAATATGGAATCTCCGCCTTTCTCATTTACTGCGCCTGCGCTTCCCACGGTAACCGCATATGCCTGCCCCGCCACAGAGAGCGATGCGTCGTATATGTATCCGCCAGCTCCGCCGCCTCCGCCAAAGTGCGCGTTGTCGGTTCCTCCTCCTCCTCCTCCGCCCACGACAAGCGCTTCAACAGATGTAACGGAACTTGGCGGAGTGAAAGTGCCGTTTGCGGTAAATTTGTGGATGCAGTAACCGCCAGCTTCAGTAAGCGTCCCTCCGGTCCCGCATGTTCCGCTTGCTCCGCCTGAATACCCCACGGAAAATCTCGAGCCCCAGTTTCCGTATAAAATGAAATTCCTGGCGGCCGTGAGCGGCGCGCTTAATTTGATCGCGACCATTTTGTCGGCCGCGACAACTCCGCCCGAAGTGGTGTTTCCGTCATATAGTTGCGTCGTTGTAAGATTTGCAGAGTCATCATAACCCCATGTGTATAGCTGGCCGTTGTTGCCCGGGCTGTTGTCGTCATATTTCGCTCCTGTTATGGATGATGCGCCGCAGGCGGCGCCGTTTCCCGCGGGAGCTGGGGCGTTGTTATTATTGCCGCCGTTATCGCCGGTTCCGTTGTTGCCGGTAGCGCCACTCGTTGTTCCTCCATCTGTTTCATCAGTAGGCGCCTGTGTACCGTCACCAGGGGTGCCACTGCCAGGGGCGTCGCTGTCATTGATATCAGAATTGCCGCCACCACTAGTAGTGTTAAAAGTAATGGTCGTATTTTGAGTATTTACGCACCCATACGAAATACTTCCGTCTGTGTTCGCCACAACAGTAATTGCTTGCTGGGTTTCCCCGCTCTCTCTTTGTAATGCTTCGTTTGCCCTTAAAATGGCCGCGTCCTGCTCTTCGTCGTTGCCGGTATAAACCGCCTTAACATACTCCGCTCCCGCATTAAACATTTCGTATTGATAATCATACGAGTGGTAGTCTACTGTCTCGGAGACTGAACCTCCATCCACTTCCATGCTCACCTCTGCCCCGGTAAGGTCGGTTATGTTTCCGCCGCCCCCCCCGCCACCGTCTATGCTAAAATCTCCCGTGCTCCAATCTATACTGCCGGTAATGCCTCCCCCTGCAAAGCTTCCGTCATCGTACACAGTATAGGTTACTCCTCCATAATCCACTTCAACTTTTGCGCTTGCTGGCGTTGGCACGACAAAAAAGAGCCCGAGAAAGACGAGTGCGAAAAGTCCGGTTATCTGAATTTTATTTTTGATGGTATTTCCCATAATTCTTTATTCCTTGTCGCTTGTTACTTGTTACTTTCCAGTAGTGAGCATCGCCAGAAGGTCTTGGAGTTTTTCGCTCTTTTCCAGCACATACATAACTTTCACGGGATTGTTGCTAAAAGATTCCCTCAAAAATTGATTTGCGCTTTCTTTGTCATTTTTCAGATAGTAGGCAACTGCTATGTCAAAGTCGATATCGCTTTTTAATGCCGTACGGCTGCCGGTGTTCAGTGAATTATCTCCCGCTAGAAGTTTGAGCGCGTTTCCATAGCTCCGTATGGCTTGGTCGTATCTCCCGCCGATGAACTCAAACTTTCCCTGCCAGTACTGCGGTTCCGCTTTTGTCGGCGCAAGAAAAATGGCCCTGAATAAGCTTAATCTGACCTCTTTCCAGTATGCTTCCAGAACGCCTTTTTCGGCCATGGCGCTTTTGGCGAAAGCTAGATGCGCCGTTTCGCTTGAGGAGTCGGCTTCAAGCGCCATTTTGGCATACTTCAACGCCTGCGCATTTTCCCTTTGGACGAGTTTCAGATTGGCAAGGTCGGCGTATATTTCCGCCTTAAAAGCGCGGCTCTCTGAAATGGCTATGGTTTTTAGAAAATATTTTTCCGCCACGGCGAGGTCTTTGGAAAGCATCGCGACGCCGGCATAGACTTTTATCTTGACCGAATTGTCGGTTTGACCGGTGAGAGCGCGCTCCGCTTGACTGTAAAAATCACGAGCCTTATCCGTTTCTCCTTTCAGCCAATATGTATGGCCTATGCTGAAAAGCGTGTTCACCGATTTTTTGTCCAAAGAAAGAGATTTGTTGTAATAGAAAAGGGCTTTGTCAAAATCATTAATAATTTCGTACGAGTAGCCCAAAAGGTCGTATAGGTACACGCTCTCGTGTGATATCTCAAGGCCGAGAAGAATGTCCTGCGCCTTTTTGCTTGCCGCGGCTTCCTGTCCGCGTACGCTTCCTTCATCCAAATACGAGTTGGCAAGCATTAACTCCAACTCCGGCGCGGAACCGGCCTTGAGTTTCTCCTCAAGGAGCTTCTGCGCTCCGGCATAATCGCCGCTGTCGTTGAGCTGCGCTACTTCGACTGCGTCTTTGGCGTATTTATTTTTCCCCGTTTGCAGATAGATGGTGAGCAAGACAATTCCTACGACCACGAGAGAAATCGTGCCGACCGCGATAGCGGTTGTTGTCTTTTGACTCTGCTCGCCCGCGCCGGGCGCGGAGTGATAAAAATTCGCGCCCCCGCCACTGTTAGAAACTTCCATGCTCTACAGGATAACACGCGTGCGGCCTGTCTAGCTCTTGCCTATCCACAGCATTGTCTCTTAAAAAGTCAGTGATTGAAATTTTAAGCGAGACCTGTAATTACGCGGAGAGCTTCTCGTTCCAAGAAGTCAATAAGTACTCGGCTCCCGATATGACGGGATGACATTGACCGTTACTGATTCTCTGTGCGAGGACGGCGACGCGCCCGAAAGAGCCGTGCAGTACAGAGTGAATATCGTTTTACCGATAATTCCGCTGGAAGTTTTGCCGATTCCCGCTGGTGCCGCGGAGTTCAGGCCGCTCCAGATTCCAGTGCTGTTGTACCCTGTCCCGTCACCGTTGTCGCCGGTTACGGTGCATGATTGCGCATTCGAAATATTCCACGCCACGGTCGTCATCTCCCCGCGGCGCAAGAGCGAGGGTGCCGCCCTCAAAGGACTGATGACGGAAATCGGCGGGGGGGGCGATGAATCTTCGTCATCATCGTTACCTCTACCCGCCGATGACTCCTCTTCCTGTCGCGTATTTTCCTCTTCTGTAGTAACCGCATTTGGCTGATTATCCGTTACGGTAGTACCAGTTCCGCCGGTCGGGCAGTCTCCTCGCTGTTCGCAGGTGGTTACCGGACAGTCTCCTCGCTGTTCGCAGG
>CAZSPA010000029.1:5903-7001 GCA_964608685.1 uncultured Candidatus Saccharibacteria bacterium | reverse complement strand
AGAGAATGTGTTTCCGATGGTGCCGAGCGGAGCTTCGATTGATGAGATACGAATAAAATAACCCGTATGAGGTACACAATCACAATTGCTTCAGAAAATGCGCCCGGTACTCTCTACCGAATCGCTGGCGTACTCCTGCGCAAGAAAATAAACATCGAGTCTTTGTTCGTGTCGGAAATCGACCCAGTGAGGCACATTTCCCACTTCACTATTAAGATAGAGCTCGAAAAGCATCTGATGGAAAAACTCATCAAACAAGTGGAAAGAGTAATCGAAGTTACTCACGCGGAATACGCGGAAAGCGATTAGGACTCCTGCTGCAATCTAAACGGCTCATATACCGGTATTTGAGCCGATAAGGTTGATATCGGCACTTGTAGACGGGCCGTTAGAATTCTTTTACGAATGTCAGCCAATTCTTGTACTTCGGATTCTCGGCTCTGGTAATTTTCATAAATTCGTCGTGGATGTGCCTGGTGATAGGCCCCAGCGCGGATTTTATTTTGGCATCGTCTATGGAAGCAATCGGCGTGATTTCGGCTGCGGTGCCGGTGAAGAAACACTCGTCGGCACCCACGGCTTCGGCGGGCGAGATGGCTCGCTCTTCAACCTTGTAGCCCAAATCGCGCGCGAGTTCTATTACGGAGGCGCGTGTGATGCCGGGTAAAATCGAGCCCAGTGCCGGAGTGCTTATTTTCTTGTCTTTCACTACAAAGAAGTTTTCTCCAGGACCCTCGGCGATATTTCCCTGATAGTCCAGTTGAAGCGCTTCGGTAAATCCTCTGTCTGTAGCCTCGCGGCCTGCCAGCATGGAGTTCACGTAGTGACCCGTTACTTTTGCTTTCACGGCGAGCGTCTGCGGATGGATTCGCAATGTCTTTACCACCGTAATGCGCGCCGGTTCGTCACCCAAGTATGCGCCCCACGGCCAGGCGGCTATTGCGACCTCTACCGGGCAATTGGTGGGCAGCACTCGCACTTCGCCGAAACCAAAGTAGGCGATAGGGCGGATGTAACACGACTGAAGCTTGTTTTTTCGTACTGTTTCTACTGCCGCCTCCATTAATTCCTCCAACGAGTACGGCAACTTCATTCCCA
>CAZSPA010000029.1:0-5893 GCA_964608685.1 uncultured Candidatus Saccharibacteria bacterium | reverse complement strand
TCCCAGTGTTTTCGCTGAGAATATTAGGCGCTCCATATGGCGCTTCAAGTGAAAGATAGCCGGTCCCTTATCGGTTTCGTACATACGGATGCCCTCAAAGGCGCCCGTGCCGTAGTGGAGCGAATGCGAGAGCACGTGAATTTTCGCATTCGCCCAGGGAACCAGTTTTCCGTTGAACCAAATGTATTTTGTCGCTTGCATAGTAGAGCGTGTCCAAAAACTCCTCCTGCTTTGAGGACTGTTTAACACGCTCTGGCGATTATGCCGTTAATTGCTTCACGACACAAGATGTGAATTCATCGGTCGAGAGCGAGGCTTCGCCTGGGAGTGTGAGGTCTCTGGTTTTCTTGCCAGCCGTAAGTGAGGAGAATACAGCCGACTCGATTGCGTTGGCTTCTTTTTGCAAATCGAATGTGTAGCGAAGAAGAAGCCCAAGTGAAAGTATTTGAGCGGTTGGGTTTGCGATATTCTTGCCAGCGATGTCGGGGGCGGAACCGTGCACGGGCTCGTACAGGCCAAATTTCTTTTCGTTCAGGCTTGCCGACGGCAGAAGCCCAAGAGAGCCGACGATGCTTCCGCCCAAGTCGCTCAAAATGTCGCCGAACATATTATCGGTAACAATTACATCGAATGTCGCAGGCGCTCTTACAAGTTGCACCGTTGCGTTGTCTATGAACATAAAATCCAGGGCGACCTTGGGAAAGTCTTTCTCTACGGCGCGAACCACTTCGCGCCAAAGGCGGGAAGTCTCAAGAACATTTGCTTTGTCCACGACCGTCAGTTTATTTTTTCTCTTTGTTGCGGAAACAAACGCGACTCGAACAACTCTCTCAATCTCGTTCCAAGTATATCGATTCGTTTCTTCCGCAACCTGCTGACCTCTCTCCTCGTATCTGCGCCGCGGGCCGAAATATACTCCGGACACAAGCTCGCGGATTATAAGAACATCCATTCCTTTTACGAGCTCAGGTTTGAGCGGGCTTAAAGATTCGGTTCCAGCCCAGACGCGAAGAGGGCGCAGATTGGCGAACAAATCGAATTTTTTTCGCAGGCCCAAAATCACATTTTTTTCAGCGTCTTTCCAGCGCGGGCTCTCCTGGTCTGAAACCGGCCCGCCGACTGCGCCGAACAATATCGCGTCCGCGTTTTTGCAGATAGAAATGGTTTCCTCCGGCAAATGCACGCCGTATTTGTCGTACGCCGAACTTCCGACCAGCGCGACTTCGGTCTTAAAATCGTGTTTGAATCGCGAATTAACCGCGTCCAATACGCGTATGGTCGAATCGGTTACCTCCTTTCCAATTCCGTCTCCCGGTAAAACTGCAATTTTTCCTTTCATACTATTTTTTGCTTCTGCCGGACTTCTTTTTAGTCTCTGGCGGAGCGTGTCGCGCCGACCTGTTCAATGCGCTCACCAGCGCCTTGAGCGATGCTCCGGCGATGTTGGGGTCGATTCCCACTCCAAAGAACGACCTGTTCTCATCGTCGGCAATCTGGATATACGCGACAGCGCGCGCGTCCTCGCCCTTCCCGAGCGCGTGCTCCTCGTATGAAAGAAATGTGTATTCGCTGACGCCCGCCGACTTTAACGCCTTGCTGAATGCATCAATCGGCCCGTTGCCTTCGCCGGTCAAAATCCGCTTTTTTCCGTTGACGACCACATTAGCAGTGATGGTTGTTTTGTCGCTGTCGCGGCTTCGGCCCCCGCTATGTTCCGCTATTTGGAATTCTTCCAATGCAATTGGGGCGTCGCGATTGACATACTCATTCTCAAAGGCTTTTTGAATCATCGGCGGAAGAACTTCTTGGCCAGTTTTATCTCCGATTGCTTGAACAATTTTGCCAATTTCAGGATGCATTGCTTTTGGCAACTGAAAACCGAATTCGTTTCGAAGAATATGGGCGACCCCGCCTTTTCCAGATTGGCTGTTTATGCGGACGACTGTTTTGTAGGTGCGCCCGACATCTTGCGGGTCCATTGGAATGTATGGAACCTCCCATCGCGGGCTTTTGGAAGCTTGCATCGCCTGAAAACCTTTATTGATTGCATCCTGATGAGAGCCGGAAAATGCCGTGAACACCAATTCTCCGGCATAAGGGTGGCGCGGATGAACCTGAAGGTCGGTGCATTCCTCGTAGACCTCGATGCAATGGTCTATGTCGTGAAAATCCAACTTCGGGTCGATGCCGTGGGTGTGCAGATTCAAAGCAAGAGTCACGATATCAACATTTCCCGTCCGCTCGCCGTTGCCGAAAAGCGTGCCCTCCACGCGCTCGGCGCCTGCCATAACGCTGAACTCAGTCGTCGGAACCGCGCCTCCGCGGTCGTTGTGGCAGTGAACGCTTATAATTGCTTGCTTGCGCGATTTTAAGTTGCGGATGAACCACTCAACTTGGTCGGCAAAAACATTGGGGGCCGCCATCTCGACAGTGTTCGGCAAATTTATGATGACCTTTTCTCCTTTGCGCGGTTTCCAAGTTTGGACGACCGCATCGCAAATCTCGGCGGAAAAGTCCAATTCAGTTCCCATAAAACTTTCGGGGCTATACTCGTAAAGAACCTCTGTATCCTTTAGATATGCTTCGCAGTACTTTTTGACCAAAGCGGTTCCAGCGACAGCGAGATTGCGAACCTCGTCGCGGTCCATACGGAAAACGACTCGCCGCTGGAGTTCGGATGTGGAATTGTACATATGCACAACAGCGCGCTTGGCGCCGACTAAAGAGCGGCACGTGGTTTCTATCAAGTGTTCGCGCGCCTGGGTCAATACCTGAATCGTTACATCGCCTGGAATCAGTTTGCGTTCGATAAGAGTACGGACGAAATCAAACTCGACTTTCGCGGCCGAAGGAAACCCGACCTCAATTTCTTTGAACCCGACATCGATGAGCAACTGAAACATTTTCAACTTCTGCTCAAGATTCATCGGCGTAACGAGCGCCTGGTTGCCATCGCGCAGGTCGACAGAACACCAGCGTGGCGCCTTTGTTATGGTCTTGTTCGGCCACGTCCTGTCTTTCAAGTCCACGGTCGGAAACGGGCGGTATTTTTTCTTTGAATCTTTCATATGGTTTTTTTCTCGTAGGATTTGATTTTACTTGCGAAGCTTAGAGTGTAGCCGATATCATCCAACCCTTCCATGAGGCACTTTTTGACGAACGGGTTAATGGCGAAGGTGTGCGCTTGCTTCTTCCACGTGCAGGTTTGCTTGCCGAGGTTGATGGCGGCTCTCTCTTTCGGATTTTTCTCCGCGTCAGCGTACATCATGTCTATCACATCGCGCGGGAGTTCAATGAGCAATAGGCCGTTCTTTGCCGAATTGTTTCTGAAAATATCGGCAAATGAAATCGCGATGACTGCATTAAAGCCAGCGCCCAAGATGGCCCATGGCGCATGCTCGCGCGATGAGCCGCATCCGAAATTCTCGTGAGCGAGCAGGATTTTCGCGCCTTTGTATTTTTTCTGGTTCAAGACGAAACCCGGCTTCGGCGTTTTTCCGTCTTCCTCGTAGCGCAAATCCATGAACAGTCGCTTTCCGAATCCCTTTTTGTCGGTCGCGGTTAAAAATCGCGCCGGAATTATCTGGTCGGTATCCACGTTATCGCGCAACAATGGCGCGAGCGTTGAAGTTAAATCTTTGAATTGAGAAGTCATACGATAAATTAAAAATCAAATATCAAAATGCAAAATGTAATGTAGAAATAATAATCTTCCCATTTTTTTCATTTTGGATTGTCATTTTGATTTTTGCATTTTGATTTTATGTAACATATTCTCTCGCATCGCCAACCTCGCCTAGAATCGCGGCGACTGCCGCCATCGCGGGCGACATAAGAAGCGTGCGGGCGCCCCTTCCTTGCCGGCCGATGAAGTTGCGGTTTGAGGTGGAGGCGCAGTATTTTCCGGCAGGAACCAAGTCGCCGTTCATGCCGATGCACATTGAGCATCCGGGCTCCCGCCACTCGCATCCCGCGGAGAGGAATATTTTGTGTAACCCCTCCCGCTCGGCCATATGCTTCACTTCGTATGAGCCGGGGACGACGTAGCAGGTAACGCCGCTGGCTATTTTTTTGCTTTTAATTATATTCGCCTCGATGCGCAAATCTTCGATGCGGGAATTGGTACAGCTACCCAAAAACACGTAATCTATTTTCTGCCCGCGCATCATCTGGCCTCCGCGCAGCCCCATGTATTCCAACGCTTTCCTGACGTCCTCGCTATCCGCTTGCGGGATTTTCTGGCTTATGCCGACCGACATGCCCGGATTCGTGCCCCACGTCACCATCGGCTCAATCGTCGCCGCGTCAATAGTTATTTCTTTATCGAATCTCGCGTCCTTGTCTGATTGCCATGAAAGCCACTTGGAGATGGTTTTCTTTTTGTCGTCGGCATCCTTGAACTTCACCCGCTTCTCCAAATAATCAACGGTTGTTTGGTCGGGAGCGATTATTCCCGCGCGCGCTCCTGCCTCAATACTCATGTTGCAGATGGACATGCGCGCCTCCATTGAAAGGGCGCGGATAGCGCTCCCACGATACTCAAAAGTATAGCCGGTTCCTCCGCCGATGCCGAGCTCGTTAATTATGCGCAAAATGATGTCTTTGGAATAAACGCCCGGTTTTAATGCGCCGTCCACGGTAATGGCCATCGTTTTCGTCTTGTTTTGGAGCAGACACTGCGTGGCGAGTACGTGTTCCACTTCCGATGTTCCGATGCCGAAGGCGAGCGCGCCGAATGCGCCATGCGTGGAAGTATGGCTGTCTCCGCAGACGATTGTTTTCCCCGGCTGGGTGAGGCCGAGCTCAGGGCCGATGACGTGCACGATGCCCTGATGCTTGCTGTCTAAATCGTAGAGCGTGATGCCGTACTTCCTGCAGTTTTTCGCCAGCATCTCCACTTGTTTTTGCGCCATGACGTCGGGCCACGGCAGTTTCTTCCTGTCGGCTGACGGCACCGAATGGTCCATTGTCGCGATGGTGAGGTCTGTCCGGCGGACAGGCAGTTTGCGGTTGGAGAGGCCAGTGAACGCTTGCGGGGTTGTAACCTCGTGTATCAGGTGCAGGTCTATATACAATATGGTGGGCTCGCCCGAAGCCTCGCGCACCACATGCGCATCCCAGAGCTTTTCGTACAGAGTTCTTTTTTTGGTTTTTGGGTTCATAAAGCGATTCATTATAACAAACCAGCCCCTCTTGTGAGGGGCTGGTTTTCTTTGTTTTCTGTTTTCTAACAATCAGAGAACTACCCCTCGTTAATCAAATAGACCGAGAAGGAGAAGCCCTGCACTTCTTGAACACTGGTTGTTCATTCCGTAAATATAAGTCCTATTTGCATTCCGTCAATACCCCTGTGGATTTTGACCTTGACTTGAAAATGCCGGGGCGTATACTCCCTCGAACCATCGCTCCTGATGGCTTTTTCTCGCCCGAGCATTGCTAGGTGCAGTAGGGCCTTCAGTAACCGAAAGGTAAATGGAGCGGTGTGCCGAAAAACCGAATATGAAAGTCTTCGGAAGAACATTGAAAATTTTATATGGAAATTGTACGCAAAACTAAATAGATTGGTAAGTTAGAAACACACAAGTAAGCAAGCAAGTAAGAAAATAACAATGAAATTCTAGGAGGATTTCATTCGTTAAGTAAACCCTTCGACATTCGCAGTCAGCGAATGCTCAGGGCAAACAGTAAGGGACAAGAGAAAATATCCATTCTTTTGTTTCGTCCATCCTAAAAAAGAAAATAGAACTTAGTTCAAACATCTTTTCACTGTGAATAGCGGAGATTAATGGTGAGGGCAATGCCCTCATTACGGTCTTTTGTGAAAACACGGGGATGAAAATCACGTAAAAGTGATTATTCATCTTTACTGAGAGTTTGATCCTAGCTCAGGGTG
>CAZSPA010000028.1:5166-7128 GCA_964608685.1 uncultured Candidatus Saccharibacteria bacterium | reverse complement strand
ATGAGTGGAGCGAATTACATATTCTTTATCCAGCCCCAGTTTTGGGTAATGGAAATTTCCAATATCAAAACTGGGGCTGTGTGTAAGTTTTTCTAAGCTCATTACATTCGCCAACAAAAACTAACATGATAATTGACGGAAGAGCGATAGCGGAAGATATATACGCCGACCTCGCGCCGGCATTCACGGCTCTCGGAAGGAAAGTGCGGCTTGGCATTGTAGTGGTCGGGGAGAACCCTGTCATAGAGTCATTTGTCCGCCTAAAAGGGCGCTCCGCCGCGCGTCTCAATATTGAGATGGTTCGGAAGGATTTGCCGGAATCGGCTAGCGAAATGGAAATTATTTCCGCCATACGCGCGCTGAACGGGAGTGCGGATGCTGTCATCGCCCAATTACCCTTGCCCAGGGGAATAAGTACGAATAATGTTCTTGCTACGGTGCCAAATAAAAAGGATGTTGACGCGCTGAATCCGGATATTCCTGAAGAGAGGCGGCTTGTTCACGCGCCGGTCGCGCTCGCCGCGGTTGAGATTCTTAAACGTTCCCACGTCCCGATAAAAAACGCGCGTGTGGTTGTTGTCGGCGCTGGGCGTCTCGTCGGCGCGCCATCGGCATGGCTCTTCCGAAGTCTGGGAGCAAATGTTTCGGTGTTTTCTCTCGAAGAGGGCTCTGTCAATGACCTAAAAAATGCCGACATCATCGTTTCCGGCGCGGGTAATCCCGGTTTTATAAAACCGGAGCATATTAAGGATGGCGTGGCTTTAATTGATGGAGGCACAAGCGAACTCAATAAAAGAATAGCCGGCGATGCAGACACGGCGTGCGCGAAAAAAGCGAGCGTTTTCACGCCTGTTCCCGGAGGCGTCGGTCCTGTGGCAGTAGCCATGATATTTAAGAACCTCTTTGACCTGATTGAAAAAAAGTAGAGAAAGTTTCTCAATGCCAAACTCCGAAATCTTGCGCGATGTTTCGTTCGACAGCATCTGGGGTCGTTTATCGGATGCGGAGAAATATGTTTGCTGTACGCGTGGTTCGGAGACTGGCTGGGAAATTTTTATAGCTTGGGCGCCGCGCGAACGATATATAGCTCGATATGATAATAATTTGGACGACCTAAAAAGTTTTGTCCGCGAAGAACAGAAGAAAAGCAGAAGGCTATTCGGCTATCTTGCATACGATTTGGGTTACGCGCTCCATAAAATTAAATCGCACGCAAAAAGAAACGACCTCGAATTGCCCGACACTCTTTTCTATTCATTCGACGCTTATGCTGTTTGCAGAGCAGACGAGATTGAAATTCGCGCCGCCGACACCAAGTCCCTTTCATCATTTTCTAAATCAGTAAAGGAAATTCTTTCGCGCGCGCCTGCTTCGAGAGCAGGCGCGCTCTCTCGCGAGGAAATCCGCGCATCAATCGCGGAAGAAGAATACGCGCGCAGTTTTGAAATCGTAAAACAGCACATCCTGGCAGGCGATATCTATCAGATGAACCTTACGCACCGGATGGAGGGTTTGACAGCGAAACCCGCGCGGGAATTATGGAGCGCGATGTGGGAAAAGAATCACGCGGATTTCTCGGCATATCTTGAGGCCGATGGCTTTGAAATATTGAGCGCGTCTCCCGAGCGATTTATCTCCATCTCGGCCGAGCGCCAAATTAACACATACCCTATCAAGGGCACACGGCCCCGCGGTGGAGATAAAAAAGAAGATGACCGGCTCAAAAACGAGCTCGCCGGTTCCGAGAAAGAAACCGCAGAGCTAACTATGATTACCGATTTATTGAGGAACGATATCGGAAAGGTCTGCGAGTTCGGCTCCGTGCGCGTCGTGTCCCCGCGCCTCATTCGCGCGTTTGCGAGCGTCTGGCATGCTTACTCACACATCACGGGAGTCTGCGCGAAGGGCGTTCGTTCCATAGACGCGCTTATTTCAATGTTTCCAGGAGGTTCCGTCACGGGA
>CAZSPA010000028.1:2629-5156 GCA_964608685.1 uncultured Candidatus Saccharibacteria bacterium | reverse complement strand
CCGAAGAAACGCGCGATGGAAATCATCGATGAATTGGAGCCGGCCGCAAGGGGAATTTACGCGGGTTCTATCGGCTATATCGACCCCGATGATTCTGCGGATTTCAATATCGCGATACGAACGCTCGTTAAAAAAGGGAGGCGAGTATATCTCCAAGTTGGAGGCGGGATTGTGTACGACTCGAATGAGAAAGACGAGTATCAAGAAACACTCGATAAAGCAGAATCATTTTTCGGTATACTATAACCATGAAGCTTATATCCGAGAACTTCCGCGACAAATTCGGCGAAATCCGCCTAGAGTTAATTTTCCAAGACAGGAGAACTCGGTTGAGTTGTATTCGACGGGTGTCCGATAATGAAGTTCTCTCATTCCATGTCGTTCAGTTCACAGAGGCTGGTATCAAGGCGCTTGGCTCTGTACATGAACGAGTTGTAGCTGGAGAAATGCTCGGTGAAGTGATTCAAGATTCAGGAACACCTCACGCGCGAACGATTTCCGATAAAACTCATATTGAGATGGACGCCAATCTCTCGTCTTTATTTTCGACCGATGAGAAAAGATGCACCACGGAGCGCATCGAGTATCAAATTCGCGGAGTTCCATACGCGACTATTCATGAATTCTATAATCCGAAATTTACCCCTGTCGCAGAACTATCTGGCACTCTGGACGGTGGAGTAAGAGCGCTTATGCAAAAAAATCTCGTCATTAAAAAAGGAAACTAGAAGATAAAAATACTGCAGGGGGCGGCGCAAGCGCCAACCCCCTCTCGTCAGCCCCCTCGCTTTTTCTCTTGGGGATCTGGTTTTTGCCACCCCAGTCTCCAGGATACGAGGATCAGGAAGATCCACAACCCGATCTCCAGTATCTTAAACCTCGGGTAGTGGATGTCGAAGAGGTGACTCCATCCGGCAAAGAACGTCGCCACGCATGTGGCGATCAACACCACCGGAAACAGAAAGGTAGAGCCGATTGATTCCGAGGGGATTTTCCGCATTTTTACCGCCCGAGCCGCCTGCCCGAGGTCAGTGGCGTGAACCGATACCACTCCACCCAGAACCAACGCGCAGAACAGGGACAATATTTCCCAAAGCATGATGCCCTCCTTACTTGCGTGGTAGCAGACCCGTGTCTGCCGAACTCTATTAAAGCAGGACACTATGATGTGTCAAGATTGGGAAAATTCAAAATTACAGTAGAATGCTTAAATGTTGAAAAAACGGCTCACGGCGCTTATTGTTTTGGCAGTTGGAGCCGGTATCGGCTGGTTTGTTTACAGCTCGCAAATTCATTCGTCTCGCCCATTTCGGCTCGGGCTTGACCTCTCTGGCGGAACACAGCTGACATACCGCGCGAAAATAGATGCGATCCAGGGAAGCACAGTTGCAGATTCTATGGCGTCTCTACGCGATACCATCGAACGACGGGTGAATCTTTTCGGAGTGTCGGAGCCGATTGTGCAGACTAAGCGTGGCGGAACATTCGCAGGCCAGCCGGAGGAACGGCTTATCGTGGAGCTTCCCGGAGTTACAGACACGCAGAAAGCCATTACGTTAATCGGGCAGACTCCAGTTCTTGAATTTCGATTGCTGAAGCAAGACGTGACGCCGCCTCCGTCCGGACAAGCGCTTGCGAACGCGAACGAGATATTTGAGCCAGCTTCAATCACGGGGAGGCACTTAACGAGCGCGCAAATTCAATTCAACCAAAGCCCGGGCGGGATTCCAAACGAGCCGGTGGTCGCCCTCAACTTCAATTCGGAGGGAGGAAAAATCTTTGGCGAGCTGACCAAAGCGAATGTCGGACGGTATTTCGGCATTTTTCTGGACGGCATTCCGATTTCAACACCCGTCATCCGCGAAGCGATTCCCGACGGCACCGCGATAATTTCCGGCAACTTCACCGCCGTTGGCGCGAAAGAACTCGCGAGGAATTTAAGCTACGGCGCGCTTCCGGTTCCGATTGAGCTCATCGGCGCGCAGACTGTTTCGGGGACCCTTGGCGCGGAAGCGGTTGAGCGGGGCATTTCGGCCGGGCTTTGGGGCGTCGGATTAGTGGCGCTCTTTATGATTATTTGGTATCGGCTTCCGGGGGTTGTTTCCGTTGTCGCCCTTTCTCTTTATGTGGTCGCGATTTTGGCATTGTTCAAACTTATTCCGGTAACGCTCACAGCAGCAGGCATCGCCGCCTTTATTCTCTCCATCGGTATGGCGGTGGACGCAAACATTTTGATTTTCGAGCGAACTAAAGAAGAACTGCGCGGCCTAAACACCGGACAAGCCGGTGTCGGCCAAGTCTCGCGCAGTGCCCGTGAAGCCATTAAAGATGGCTTTAATAGGGCGTGGCCCTCAATTCGCGACTCCAACATCTCATCAATGATTACCGCCGTCATTCTTTTCTGGTTCGGGACATCGCTAATCAAGGGATTCGCCCTTGTGTTCGGCCTCGGCGTTTTGGTATCAATGCTGACCGCGATTTCTGTTTCCCGCACATTTTTAATGGCGCTCGGCATTGACGCCAAGGG